>JBKJKB010000177.1:0-2961 GCA_046597675.1 Gemmatimonadaceae bacterium | reverse complement strand
CGCACTCCGACTTCCCGATCCCGCTCTTGCCCGTAACGAGCAGGCCCACCCCGAAAACGTCCGCGAGCGATCCGTGCAGCGTCGCCGAGGGCGCGAACTCCGCCTCGAGGAACGGCTTTATCCTGCGGTAGAACTCGTTCGTCTTGAGCTTGGAGCGGAACAGCGCCACCCCGGCTTCCCGGGCGGCTTCCTTCAATCCGCTCGGCAGGGGCTGCTCTTTGGTGACGAAAACTGCCGGCACCTTGAACGAGAAGAACTGGCTCAGCAGCCGCTTGCGCTCCTCCGCGAGGAGCGAGGCGAGGTAAGATATCTCGGTCTCACCCAGCGCCTGCAGCCGGTCCGGCACGAAGCGCTCGACGTAGCCGGCGAGTACCAGTCCAGGGCTGGAGATCTCACCACTCTCGAGCTTGCGATCGTGCCCGAGGCCGTCGAGCAGGTCCTCCAGCTCAAGTGACGCCTTCATACGGTCGAAGAGCACGCCAATTGTCAGGCCATTGCTCATGCTGCGATTACCTGTTCGAGATGCCGGAGTGTTTCGTCGGCCGAGCGTTCCCATGTGAACTGCTCCGCAAATCTGCGCCCACCCTCACCGAGCGTCCGCACGAAGTCCGGCTGTGCTACGAGGCCACGCATTGCCGCGGCGAACGCGGGGACGTCGGACGGTGGAACGAGAAAACCCGTTTCACCGTTGATCACCGACTCGCGGATGCCGGGTGAATCGCCGGCAATTACGGGAGTGCCGCACGCGGCCGACTCGAGGTTGCTGATCCCCCAACCCTCCTTCGGTGATGCGAGGACCGTCGCCCATGCGCGCCGAAGCAGATCCACTTTCTCGTCCTCATCGATGAATCCGAGAAATTTGAGACGTTCGCCGAGGCCAAGCGAGCGGCCCAGCGCTTCGAGCGCCGGCCGATAGTCGCCCTGCCCCGCGATTTCCAGCGTCGCGCCCGCCACGTTCAGCTGCGCGAAGGCGCGAATGACGATGTCGACCCGCTTGTACCTCTTCAACCTGCCGAGGTACGCAAACGCCGGATACGCCGCGCGCCGCGAGTAGTCCGGCGTGTACCGCTGCGCATCGACACCGTTGTATATGACCCGGATCATCGCGCGCGGAATCCCGCGCTTGGCGAGATCGTCCGCGGTGCTCTCGCTCACCGCCTGGAAAGGATGGCCGCCGTACAGCGACGCCAGCGGGCGCTCCGACAGCCACACTGCCGCGGCGACCGGAACGGGAACTTCGCGGAAAGCCGTCGCGCCGAACAAATGATGCACGAGGACGACGAGCCGCTTCACCGGCCATCGCGGCGTGTACAGCGGGACCTTGTTGAGGTCCTCGATCACCACGTCGTAGTTATTGCGCGCGAGTCCTTCTTCGTAGCAGTTGCGCGCGTGCATCGGGAACGTGTACCTGGTTCCTACGCGGAAGACTCGGATCCCGTCGAGCACGGTCTCCGGATCCGCGCCGGGAAATCCGCTGCAGAGGAGGTCCACCTGGTGCCCGCGCGCGACGATCCGGCCGAAGACTTCGTGCAGGTGAACCTCCGCCCCGCCGGCCTGCGGGTTCTCCCTGTCCTGCCAGTTCACGACCAGGATCCTCACGAGAGCGAGCCAGCCCTGCGCGCGTACGCGTCCAGGACCCCGTTCACGAACTTCGCGCTTTCCGGGCTGCCGTACCGTTCGGCAAGCCTGACAGCTTCCTGAATGACGACGCGCGTCGGAGTCTCCCCGATCTCCAGCTCGGCGGCGGCGAGCCTGAGCACAGAGCGCTCGATCGCGCCGAGCCGCTCCAGGCGCCAGTTCTCGGTGACCTCGGACAGTGCTGCGTCGAGCTGCGCGCCGTCGCTGATCACCCTGCGAACTATGAGTCCGGCGATCTTCCGCTCTGCAACACCGACCACGAGGTCGTCCCATACGCGGGAGGCCACCTTCTCAAGCGATTCGTTGCCGCGAAGGTCCCACGCATAGAGCGCCTGCAGCGCACGCGCTCGCGCGCGTGTCTCAATCCGCATCGAGCGGGTGCAGGCGATCCAGCAAGTCCGCCATCTCGAGCGCTGCCAGCGCGGCCTCGCGACCCTTGTTGGCATCACCCCGTCCCGCGCGCGCCTCGGCCTGCTCGTCGGTGTCGCAGGTGAGCAGCGCGTACCCTACCGGTATCTCGGAGTCGGCCGCAAGCTGGGCGAGCGACTGCACGACTGCGGCGCTCAAATGGTCGAAGTTCGGCGTCTCGCCACGGATCAACGCTCCCACTACGACCACCGCCTCATACGTGTCAGCCGCCATCGCCGCGCGCAGCGCGGTCGGCAGCTCCCACGCGCCGGGGACCCATACGAGGTCGATGTCGTCCGCCGCGACGCCGTACTCGACGAGCGCGCTCATCGCGCCGTCAGCCAGCTTGCGCGTGACTTCACCGTTGAACCGACTGGCGACGACCGCAACGCGGCGGTTCTCGCCGCGCGGTGTACCCGCGAATTCCGCCATTCAGGAAGCTAGAAGGTGTCCGAGCTTGGAGCGCTTCGTTTCCAGGTAGCCGGAATTCTCCGCCGTGGCCGCCGAAACGATGGAGACGCGCTCGTCCACGTGCAGGCCGTAGCCCTCGAGCCCGACGAGCTTGCGCGGGTTGTTGGTCAGAGGGCGGATGGATTTGAGGCCGAGATCGAGCAGGATCTGCGCGCCAATTCCGTAATTGCGGAGATCGGGCTTGAACCCTAGCCGCTCGTTGGCTTCGACGGTGTCGGCGCCGGCATCCTGCAGCTCGTACGCCTGAAGCTTGTTGAGCAGGCCGATCCCCCGCCCTTCCTGGTCGAGATACACGACCACGCCGCGGCCCGCATCTTCGATCATCTTCATCGCGGTGTGCAGCTGCCAGCCGCAGTCGCAGCGAAGCGAGTGAAACACGTCGCCGGTAAGGCACCGCGAGTGCATCCGCACCAGTATGCGCTCACCGCCTTCGACATCGCCGTG
>JBKJKB010000112.1:0-4034 GCA_046597675.1 Gemmatimonadaceae bacterium | reverse complement strand
GGAATATTCGACCTCCCATGTCATAGAGAGAATATGTGCGCAACGGCATAAATGCAAGCACCGTTGCCACGCGGCAGGGACCATTCGGGCGCGGCGCTAGCTCTCGGGCGGTTGGCCCGAGCACGTACAACTTCGTGCGCGCACGTGGCTGGATGCCTCGGATGGTAAAACGAGTGATCGGGCCAATGTCGCCGGAGGGGTGGGAGCCGGGTGTCCTCATAGCGCGCGTCTTAGCGAGCGCGGTTTGCTCGCGTAGCGCGCGTAGAGGACACCCGGCGCCCACCCCGAGCGCCACCATGCCGACGAATCACTCGCTTTTGCCGGCCTCCGGCGCCCAGCCGATCTGCGCGGCCGCGGTGGAGTCTTCGCCGCGCTTGACCCACTTGAAGAACACCACGCTCATGATCGCGTAGAAGAACAGCCCGCCGGGGATCCACATGATCAGCCCGCCGATGTGCTGATCGAGTATCGGCGAAATTCCCCAGATGCGGGGCGCGGCGGCGTACGCCGGATACATCACCGTGTCCGCGAGCGCGATGTAGATCGCGACTACCGACATAGGGATCACCATGAGAAAGCAGTACAGCATCTGCCCCGGATACGACAGGCGCGGCAGCTCCGGCAGCGGGCTCATCAGCGGCCACCACATCAGCGCCGCCGTGATCATCATCGTCAGGTGCTGCGCAATGTGAACGTTGTGGTTCGCCATCGCCGTGTTGTAGAACACCGGCATGTGCCAGAGCGCGAGCACCACGTTGAACAGCACGTAGCACGTGATGGGGCGCGTGAGCCAGCGGGCGAACGGCCCGACGCCGCGCAGTGCGAGCAGCGGCCGCAGCATCCCGCCGCGCACTCCCGCGATCAGCAGCGGCGGCACGGCCAGCGTGAGCAGCAGGTGCTGCACCATGTGCGCGCTGAACAGATAGAAGTCGCTCAGATCGTGGATCGGCCCGTTGAGCGCGAGGAAGATGATCGTCAGCCCGGAGAAGAAAGAAGCCTTCTCCGCGAGGTTCGGCCGCTCGTACCTCCACGCGTACACGTACAGCGCACCCAGCGCGCCGAGCCCGATGACGGTGCTCCAGTGGATGCTCCAGTCCTGCCACGTGAGCGCGGACAGCGGATGGAGGAACAGCGTGGGGATCAACGCACGCCCGTCAGCGCCAGCGTGATCAGCATCGCCCACTGCGGGCCGAGGTATGCATTAGGCGTCTGGATCCACGACTCGTTCAGCGAATGCGTGCCGCGGCCAACGCCGCCATAACCAACAGTGATCGCTGGGATTCCACGCGAGATCGGGAGGTTTGCGTCGGTGCTGCTGGCCTCCGGCGTGGACGAAAAGCCAAGCAACCGTCCTGCCTGCAGTGCGGCGCGCACGATCAGCGATGTATCGGCCTGAGCCCCCGCCGGGCGGATGCCGATCGTATCGATCTTCACGTCCAGCGCCGCGTCCGATTGCGGCCATCGCGCCCGCTCGGCGGTCAGCGCGGATTGCACCGCGCGCCTGAAGGTGCTGTCGAGCGTAGCGAGGGAAAGCGCGGACTCAGATCTCAGGTCCACGTCCATCGAGGCCGTCGCGGCAATGGAGTTCACCGACGTCCCGCCGGCCACGATGCCAACCGAGAACGTAGTCTTCGGTTTGTCGGTCGTGCGGATCTCGGAGACGAGCGTGATCGCGCGGCCGAGCGCGTGCACCGGGTTCGGCATGCCGAAGTCGGTAAAGCTGTGACCGCCTGGGCCACGGTATGTCACTCGGTAGCGATTGCTCCCGACTGCCCCGCTTACGAGCTTAAACTCGGCGTCGTCGACCGAGATGAAGTAATCGATGCGGTCCTTGAGCGAAGCGTCGAATAGATGCCGTACGCCGCGGAGATTGCCCGCGCCCTCCTCGCCGACGGTGCCGACGAAGACGATCGTCCCGCGCGTGCGCACCTGCGCGTGGTCGAGCGCGCGCGCCGTCGCGAGGAGCACGGCCAGCCCGCGGCAGTCATCGCCGATCCCCGGGCCGCGCAGAGTATCGCCGCTTCGGCGCACGGTGACGTCCGTGCCTTCGGGAAAAACGGTGTCGAGGTGCGCGGAGAGAACGGTTACCGGTTCACCCGGCTCGCCAGGCCGCTCCACGATGACGTTGCCCTCTGCGTCGATGCGCGCGCCGGCGTATCCGAGCGCCCGGAATCGCGCAACGAAATCTTCGGCCCGGCGCCTTTCCTTGAACGGCGGAGCTTCGATCTGGCAGATGGAGATCTGCTGTTCGATCAGCCAGGTATTGTCGGCGCGAAGCTGCTCGAGCGCAGCCCGCACGCGAGGGTCGGGATCCGGAATCGCGGCCGTGGCCGCGGCAGGGGCGACCTGCACAATGCTTACCCGCGCGACCCGTGCGACCGGCGCGGTCGTGCACGCGCCGGAAACAGCGGAGAAAAGAAGCGGTGCGAAGCGGCGGAAGGTCAAAGTTCTCAGGTCCCGGTTATCAGTAACAAAGCGCGGGGGAAGCATCGCGCCGGAAGGGGGGCTCCCGGAATCTGGACGGGGAATCCAAGTGGGGAGTGCACCAGTAACGAGTGGACCAGTCAGGTAGTTATTGGGAAACCGGCGCACTCGCTACTGGTGCACCCCCCCAAACCAGCTACCTGAGTCTGACCGCCACCTGACCAAACAGGAACATCAACGCGATGACCGAGATGATCGCGATCATCAGCGGCCCCGTGAACAGCACCCGGAACAGCTTGTGATCGTACCGCAGGTGCATGTAGAACATCACCACGATCGCGAACTTGACCGCCGACATGATCAGCAGCGCCGGCACGAACAACCGCGACGCGACGAAGGACGGGATGTAGTAGATCCACACCTCGATCCCGGTGATGAGCGTCAGGATCAGCGCGACCCACTTGTATTGTTTCCATGTGGGGTGCGGCTTCTCGCCCGGATGGGGCGTGTGGCCCGCGGAGCTTTCGCCGGCCGCCGGCAGAGCGTGCGAGGGATCGGTCACGGGAGCGGGGGTGTGTGGCTGTGACATCAGTCGGTCGCTCCGCTACCTGATGAGATAGATGAGTGTGAAGATCGCGATCCAGATAACGTCGACGAAGTGCCAGTACAGCGCGCACAGATCGACCGCCATCTCGTCGGACGGCTGGAGGCCGCGCTTGAAATCGATCGCCAGCAGCGTGAGCAGCCAGAGGACGCCGGCCGTGACGTGCGCGCCGTGGAATCCGGTCAGCGTGAAGAACGTCGACCCGAACAGGTTGCGCCTGATCGTCAGCCCCTCGTGCACGAACGACGTGAACTCGTACGCCTGGAATCCGAGGAACGTCGCGCCGAGCAGCGCGGTCATGAACAGCCAGAGCCTGGACGAGCCCAGGACCCGGTCGCCGAGTGTGTGCTTCGGGACGTTTCTGTTCTGCACTGCGGAGAGAGCGAGCACCATCGCGAGCGACGACATCAGCAACACAAACGTCGAAGCCGACGTCACCGGGATGTCGAGAATTCCGTGGAACACCCTGCCGGTCATCGGATCGGTCCACGGATCGTGCGGGTACGGACCGACTATGCTCTTCCCCTTGTAGATGAGGTACGTGGAGATGAGCGACATGAACAGCATGCACTCTGAACCGATGAAGGCCCAGATCGCAATCTTGCGGTTGTCGAGTCCGGTGGTGGTGTAATGCATCAGTGGTGCTCCGGATCCATCGGCGACAACAGCCAGGCGTACAACGAGCCGATCATGATGGCCGCTCCGGCGAACATCACCCAGAGCACCGGCTTGCTGCCCCCTGTCTCCGTCCGACTCGAGATCATCCCAAGGTGAACCTGACCGAAGGCAAGTCGCCGGAGCAAATGGGCATCATCATGCCGTACAACACCATCAAGCCGCTGTTCGTCGCGCTGGGAATGGTGATCATGTTCATCGGTCTGATCTCGAGTCGGACGGAGACAGGGGGCAGCAAGCCGGTGCTCTGGGTGATCTTCGCCGGCGCGGCGGTGATGATCGGTTCCCTGTATGCCTGGCTCCTGTCGCCGCTCGAGCCGGAGCACCACTG
>JBKJKB010000373.1:0-3778 GCA_046597675.1 Gemmatimonadaceae bacterium | reverse complement strand
CACCAACCGGCTTGTCTATCATTTAAGGGGCTCCGGTAAATGTGTGGTAATGGTCTCGGAAACCTAGGGTTCCTGGCCTCCCTTCTCTGTCATCGTCATCGCGGAACTTTCTGCGGTTGTTCCCCACCGCTTGACAGGGATTCCCCGACGCCGTCGCGAGCAGGCCCGTGCACCACCGCGGCGGAGAGTTACCGGCGCCGCAAATGGATCTCAGCGGGATTTGGTGGAGATAGCGTCGGGGAATCCCGGATATTGCGCGGCCGTTGCGCGGTCCGCGCCCGACACGAGTTCCGGCAACGCCCGACGGTTCAACACCGGCAGTGGCGCTAGCCTACGCGCATGCAGTTACCCGCGCACTTCCGCGACTTTGTAGGCGCCGCATTCCTCAATTCCGCCGCTCTCGCGAGCATGGCCGCAATCGTTGCCATTGGCACGGCGCGCACAGCGTACGCCCAGAACGTCGACACGCTTCCATTTGGAGTAGGCGAGCGCATGGTCTATCGAGCGCGCGTGGCGAACGTCGGGACCGTGGGGCGCGGAGCGATGTGGGTCGATGGCCCGGTCATGGTTCGCGGAGTGCGGACAATGCTCCTGCGATTCGACATGAGCGCGGGATTCGGTCCGGTAAAGGCGTCGGATCGCACATCGTCGTGGCTGGACGCCGCGCGCATGACGTCATTGCGGTACGCCAAGCGCGAGCGCAGCCCGGTCGCGAACCATCAGGAAGAAGTCGATCTGTATCCGGAAGAAAAGATCTGGCGCTCCGCCAGCGGAGCGGCGGGCGCGACCCCTACGTCCCGCTCACTCGACGAGCTCTCCTTCATTTACTACATCCGCACTCTGCCGCTGACGCCCGGCGCGGTGTACCGGCTCGATCGCCACTTCGACAGCTCGCGAAACCCGACTACCATCACGGTCGTGGGACGAGAGCGAGTCGTCACCGCCGCGGGGAGTTTTCACACCGTTCTCGTGGAGATGCGCGTGCGCGATTCGCGCCGCTATAGGGACGTAGGCGTAATCCGGATCAACCTGACCGATGACCGGTGCCGGGTTCCAGTTCGCATCACGAGCTCGCTGCGCGTGCTCGGCACCGTCGTCCTCACGCTGGAATCGTACGATGGTCCAAAGCGCCTGTGCGCAAACCCGCTCCTGGCCGGACCGCCGGACCGCTGACTACCGCGTCGCCCGCTACAGCGCCGAAGTGCGCTCGTGGACGACGTTCCCCGCTCTGCCGATCCGCTTCGCTGCCGCGGCGAGCGCATCGATGAGACCCGTGATGTGCACGTCCGCCAGATCTTTCCTCGCGAGAAACGGGTCCATCACCGTGGATCGCAGACCGACCACGCCGCCGGCCTCGCCGGCATGCCATTGCTCCGCGAGGTCCCCGCCGAGCGCCTCGAGCAGCGGCAGTGCCGCTCCCTGGTACATCGGTGAGCGCAGCCTGGTACGGCTGATGATGTACGGGGGCGAATCCGCGGGACCATGCAGACTCATCTCGCGGTACAGCAGCTCATTCAGCTCATTGACCTCCGCGAGCGACTTCATCTGCGGATTGTACAGGAAGAAGCAGACGATGTTGAGGTCCGGTTCGGGCAACGTGACTATCACGTTGGGCGCGAGGTCCGCTTCGCGCAGCGCCGCATAGAGCCTGCGCGCGCCGACGACCGTCTGCTCGATCAGGTGACCATAACCGCGCTCGTCCAGCGGGAGCACGCGGTGGCTCAGCCACACCGCCGCCGCCGCCGCGCCCGGACGCGTTCCCTCGAAGGAGAACCGGCCGGCGATGAGATCTTCCTTGGTTCGCGACAGTGTAATCGGGAGCAGATACGGCGGATCCGTGGCCACGAGATCCCGCGCGCGCCGGTCCCTGATTATCAGTGCGCCGGCGGGGTACGGCACGAAGCCGAGTTTGTGCGGATCGATGCTCACGGAATCCGCGCGCGACAGCGCAACCATCGACTTCTGCCATTCGTCGCTGGGCCAGTCCATGGCCACGGTGGCGCGAATCTGTTGCGCGCTCTTCCGCCTGCCTGACGCATCCCAGGTAACCGACGCGGCGTAACCGCCGTAGCATGCGTCCGAATGCATGTGGAACGTGAGGCCCAGCTCGTGCTCCGCGCGCGCTCTCACGTCGCACAGAAGGTCGAGGCGGTCTATGGCGCTCTCCTCGGTAGAGCCGCAAACGCTGACACACGCGATGATGGGAATTCTTTGATCCGAAAGCTTCTTCACCGTCCGCCACAATCCATCGGGGTCCATCCGGCACCGTTCGTCGATCGGCACGAACACGAGCTGCCGCGCGCCGATGCCGAGGGCGCGGATGATTTTTTCCCAAGAATAATGGGCGGTCGCTGGAACGAGAACTACCGCGGGCGGCGCCCGGTGCCCGAAGTGCTTGCCCACCTGTTCCGCGTGCACCTGGTATCCGGCAGTCGCGAGCGAATACCTTTCCAATGATTCGCACAGATCCGGTCCGGCCGCGCTCTCACGCAGCGCGTGCATGAGATCGAGCGCGGAGCCGGTGCGAATGTTCAGCAGATCGAATAGTCCCAGGGTCGCGAGCGGCGCGTGTGAGCGATCCGGAAGCTCGACGTGCAGCGCGATGCCAAGCTCGCTGGCCACGCAGGCGGCGGCGACCGGAAAATCCATGGTCGCGCGCGCCATCCATAGCGCCTCGAAGTTCGCGATCGTTCCGCCCGACGTCAGATGGCCCCAGGAAGCGTCGATGCCGTACCCGATCATTCTCGCGAGGTCGTGCGTGACCTGCAGCTCGAGCTTCGTCGTGGACTGCGAGACCTCGCTCGAGATGTTGTTCGGGTTGTGCAGCATCCCTGCGAGGTATCCGAGCTGGCCGGCGAGCGTCTGCTCGCCGAGCATGTGACCCTTGTATCGCTGGCTGAACGCCGGCACCCCGTGCTTCAGCTCCGCCATGAGCGTATGGAGGTTCTCCTCGAGCCGGTCAATGCAATCGGCGTATTCGGGAGTGTGTTTGTCCTCCCAGGTAATCGCCTGCGGGTCCGCGGGGTGGAAATCAGCCCTCCACCCCGCGTAATCTTTTACGATACCCAGCGCGAGTCTCTCCAGAACCTCGCTGTTCTCGGCGTGAGGGCCGAGAAACCACGCAGCGAGCGGCGACCGGGTAGCGCCCCGCGATGTCACGGGGCCACTGCGTCCGCGGTCCGGCTGCTGCCAACTTGCCGGGGTCGGGCCTGCAGGTTGAACTTGACGACGATTCTGTCACCGGTCTTGACCGTGCCCAGCATCATCGTTGGCGGTCTGATTCCGAAATCCGACATCAACATGTCGCGCTCGCCCCGTGCGCGCACGGCGCCGTCGGGATGGCGCTCCCCGCGCACCTGCAGCTGGATGGGCCTCTCTCTTCCTGCGATCTTCAGCGAGCCGACTGCCTGCGCGGTGAATGCATCCGCGGTCCGCGATGCCGCATCGACTTCGTATGTGTCAAGCCTGAAAGTGATCGTCGCGTTCTGATCCGCCTTCAGCGCCTTGAGCATGTTCTTTTCGAGACCCTTGTGGCCGCAATTGAGACCGCGAACCGGTATCGTCACGTTCACGGCACCGATGGGCCTGGCGAGATCGGCGAGATTGGTCGCGTACTCGGGATCGACGCTGAGCTGCGCATCGAACTGCGTGGTCTTGCAGGTGAATCCGTGGAGCGAGGACGTTCCGGTGAAGGAGATTTCGCTTCCGGGCTGTAGGTGAAGCCGAACCGCATTCGGCGTTTGCGCACCAGCAACGGCTGCGCCGAGGGTCAGGGCAG
>JBKJKB010000181.1:0-4532 GCA_046597675.1 Gemmatimonadaceae bacterium | reverse complement strand
CGATGGTTGTCGCGCACGATTCTCCGAGCGAGCGACAGTCCGATCCCCCACCCTTTCTCCTTCGTTGAGAACCCAGCCTCGAAGATCTCCTTGCGGATCTCACGCGGAACTCCGGGCCCGTCGTCGGCGATGCGGATGCGGACTCCACCCTCGGGGAGCGCAGTGCTGGAGATGGACACGCGCCCGCCCCGGCCGCCGAGGGCGTCGATCGCGTTCTTGGTAACCGCTTCGATCGCCCACTCGAGCAGCACCGGGTCGCCCTCGACGATAGCGGCGCCGTCGCTGGAAGATTCGATAGTCACACGCTGGGCCAGAGTCGGAACGCGCCGCCGGAAATACTGCGCCACTCTCTCCGCGATCTCGGCGACGTCGACGCGCTCCTCCTTGGGCGGCCGCCCGATCCGCTCGAAGCGGTGCGCGATCCGGCCGAGGCGCTCGAGATCGCCGGCCATGTGCGCGACGGCGTTGGTGGTGATGGGGTCGGTGTCCTGGTCGCCGAGCAGCTCGAGCCAGCCGCTGAGGCTGGACAGTGGCGTGCCGAGCTGGTGGGCGGACTCGCGCGCCATTCCAGCCCATATCTGCTCGCGGTCCGCGCGCGTCCGCGTTCGCAGGGCGTACGCGCCCGCGATCAACAGTGTGAGCAGCACTCCGGACAATAGATACGGCACCACTTTCAATCCGCGAACGAGCGGCGTGTTGCCGTAATGCACCGTGCCGACACCTGGCTCAGTTATGGGCGTGTTCTCCCGGTCGAGCCGGCGGACATATTCTTTCACACGCGCCTGATCATACGGCCTGTCAAAAGGCAAGTTGTCGGAGGCAGTCGGATTCCCCGAGGTGTCCGTGATCACGAGCGGGACCCCGGCCTCGCGAATTTGAGTCGAGAGATCGAGCAATGCCGCGTTGGCCGCGTCCGGGTTGGTGTCGTTCAGCGCGTCGTACACCCGGGCGTACATGAGTCCCACGCGCGATGCCTCGCGGCGCAGATCACGAACGACCGTCTGCGTGTACGCCACATACCACGTGAGCAGCGCGAGAACTCCAACGATGGCGAGCATTGCCGGAGCGCTGCGCCGCATCGTCTAAGTCAGCCGGTCGGTCCGGGTGTACGAGCGGAGCGCTTCCGGGAGCAGCACGCTGCCGTCGGGCTGCTGGCCGTGCTCGAGCAGCGCGGCGATAATGCGCGGCAGCGCGAGTCCGGAGCCGTTGAGAGTGTGCACGAAGCGCGGCTTGCCGCCGTCGGAGGGCCGGTACCGGATGTCCGCGCGTCGGGCCTGGAAGTCGGTGAAGTTGCTGCACGACGAAACCTCGAGCCATTTCCCTACGCCCGGCGCGAACACTTCCAGATCGTAGGTCTTGGCGCTGGCGAAGCCGGTGTCGCCCGCCGCGAGCAGCACCACGCGGTACGGCAGCTCCAGCAGCTGCAGCACACGCTCGGCGTGACCGGTCAGCAGCTCGAGGTCTTCGGCGGAGCGCTCGGGAAGTGCGTACCGGACGAGCTCGACCTTGTCGAACTCGTGCACGCGCAGCAGTCCACGCGTGTCCTTGCCGTGCGAGCCGGCCTCCCGCCTGAAACAGGGTGAGTACGCGGCAAAACTCTTCGGGATATCCGATTCGGGGAGGATCTCTTCGCGGTACAGATTCGTGAGCGGGACCTCCGCCGTGGGGATCAGAAAGAGATCGTCCGCGCTCAGCGCGTACATGTCGTCCTCGAACTTCGGGAGCTGGGACGTGCCGGTCATCGCGGCGCGATTTGCCAGCACCGGCACCCAGGTCTCTTCGTAGCCGTGCTCCTGCGTGTGGAGGTCGAGCATCAGGTTGAGCAGGGAGCGAACGAGCCGAGCTCCTCCTCCCCGGTACACGATGAACCCGGAGCCGGCGATCTTCGCGCCCCGCGGCAGATCGAACAGGCCGAGCTTCTCGCCGATCTCCCAGTGCGGAACGATCCCATCGATGCCGCGTGGCGTCCCCCACTCGCGAACGACCCTGTTGCTCTCCTCGCCCCCGTTCGGAACGTCATCGAGCACGACGTTCGGGAGCTGGAGCAGGAGAGAGTTGAGCTGGCTCTCGGATGCTGCAAGCTCGCCCTCGAGCTTCGCGATCTCGTCGCCGAGCGCGCGCGAGCTCGCCTGCGCCTCGTCGGCGCTCTCGCCGGCTTTTTTCCTGCGCGCGACCTCGTGGCTCAGCGCGTTCCGCGCCGCCTTGCGCTCCTCTACCGCCTGAATCGTCGCCCGGCGGTCGCGGTCCAGCTCGACGGCGCGATCGATGCTCGGTGCAAGTATCTGGTCCTGGCCGCGGCGACGCATCGCCGCGCGCAGATCACCGGCCTGCTCGCGCAGCGCGCGAAGGTCGTGCATTCAGTTCTTTGGAAGGCCCGCGGCGAAAGAGCGGAAGCCGCAATTCGGATTCGCGACGAAGCGGAACCAGATCGCGTTCGTGCCGGCGGAAACGCTGTCCACCACGAGCTTGGAGTAGATGTTGGGCGACAGCGCGAAGGCGCAGACGTCGCTGGCCCTGTTGCGGCGCGCTTCGATCACCACCACCTCGCCGACATTTACTGTCAGCGCCTCGTCGCTCTCATAAGTGCCGGTCGGCGCGCGCTCGACGCTCTCGAACGTACCCGCGACCTTGAGCAGCCCGACCTCGTGGACGCCCGTCAGCGGCTGAACGATCAGCTTCACGGGATAGATGACCACGCGCCTCTGTGAATCGAGGTCGAAGGCAAGATCGAAATTTCCGCTGGGGCCGATCGGCGATACCGTAGCGAACGGCGTGTTGAGCGCCGTCGGCGTCACGGCCGTGGACCGGGTGAGCGGAAAAACGGTGAGCGAGTCGAACTTGGTCTCGACGGTCGGCTCGAGTCCGGCAACGTCACCACAGGCCGCCGTCACGCCCCCGACGAGGCCGAGTGCAAGGACGGTAACGAGCGAGGTAGCGCGGGCGCGGACAGCGCGCGAAACGCCGCGCGCGCGCAGATCAGAAACGGTTGACAGGTATGACTCCGGTTAAGGGTTGTATTGTATTGCCTAAGTCACTGCACTTCAAGCGATTGCCATTCGGTGAACGGGTGAGTCCGCGGGTCGCTGCTTGCTGTTAGTTTTTGGCTATCGGCTGCGGCCCAGCGAAAACCTGCCGATCCACCTCTTCCATTTGACACCGATGCCCTCGCTCCCGGCGGTGGTCCAGCTCACATGACGGCTGATCCCACTGCCAAATGGCGGATCCTGGTCGCCGATGACGAGCCGCATATCGGCCGGATCATCCAGATGAAGCTGGAGCAGGGTCCGTTCGAGGTGGTCCTGGCCGAGGATGGCGAGGCCGCGCTGGAAGCGATCGAGCGGGACGCGGAGATCGCACTGGTCGTTCTCGATCTGATGATGCCGAAGCTGAGCGGGCTGGACGTGCTCGCGCGGGTGCGCGCCAACGAATCAACGAGGACCCTGCCGACGGTAATCCTGACCGCGGCGGGCGAGGAAGATCAGGAGAGAAACGCCATGCGCCTCGGCGCGACGGAGTTCCTGACCAAGCCGTTCAGCCCCAAGAAGCTCTACACCATGGTCGCACAGCTGCTCGGCGTTCCCGTGACGCCGACCACAACGGGTGAGCACTCCAGCCAGGATAAAGGCTGATGCATTGCGTCGCCATGGGCGTGCGGCGATGACCCGCTGGGCCGTCATTCTCGCCGGCGGAGTCGGCTCGCGCTTCTGGCCGCTGAGCACGCCGGCGCGTCCCAAGCAGCTGCTGCCGCTCGTGGACCGCGACCCGCTGCTCGCGAACGCTGCCCGCCGGATGGCATCGGTCGCGAAGCCGGCCAACACGCTTGTGCTCACCAACGCCGAACTCCGCGATGCGGTGGCGCGCGTACTTCCGGGCATTCCCGCCGAGAACGTGATCGCCGAGCCGCGGCCGAGCGGGACGGCTGCCGCGCTGGCGTGGGCAGCATCGGAGATCGTGGCGCGTGACCAGGACGGCATGATGATCTGCATCCACGCGGACTGGGCAATCACCGATGAAGCGAGGTTCGTCAGCACGCTGCGGGACGCGGCCAGTCTGGCGGAATCGAAGAACGCGCTGGTGACTGTCGGGATCGTGCCCACGCGGCCCGACACGGGATTCGGTTACATCGAGCCCGGTGAACCGGTGGGCGGAGGGTTCCGGGTCAAGCGATTCATCGAGAAGCCGGACCGCGAAGGCGCGAAGCTGTTGGTGACATCCGGCGCCCTCTGGAACTCCGGCATCTTCTGCTGGCGCGCGAGCGATTTCCTGGGCGAGGTGCGGAAGCACACGCCGGAGATCGCGCCCGCGCTGGACCAGCATGCCACTGCGCGTGCATCGCGCTCCAAGGACGACTTTTTTTCGTTTGTAAAATCGATATCGGTGGACGTCGGCGTGCTCGAGCGAAGCGCGAACGTGCTGGCAGTGCGCGGCGAGTTCGGCTGGGACGACGTCGGAACGTGGGGCGCGCTGCTTCGCGCACGGGTTCCCGACGCCGACGGCAACGTCGTACGCGGACGAACCCACCTTCTGGAGTC
>JBKJKB010000141.1:0-3791 GCA_046597675.1 Gemmatimonadaceae bacterium | reverse complement strand
CTGACATCGGCGCTGGGCTCGAGCGGTCCCATTGCTGAGCACGTGCACAAGCACGGCGACGGCGTGCGCGACCTCGCGTTGTGGGTGGACGACGCGCGCGAAGCGTTCCAGCTCGCGGTCGAACGGGGCGCCAAGTCCGTGAAGGAGCCCGAGGTCATCAAGGACAAGGACGGCGAGTTTATCACCGCCGCAATTCATACGTACGGCGAGACGATCCACACGCTGGTCGAGCGCCGGAACTACCGCGGGCTGTTCATGCCTGGATTCCAGCCGGTGGCGACCGAGTACAACCCCGAGCCTGTCGGACTGCAGTACGTCGACCACTGCGTCGGCAACGTCGAGCTCGGCGCGATGAACAAGTGGGTGAAGTTCTACGAGGATGTGATGGGATTCAAGAACCTCATTTCGTTCGACGACAAGGACATCTCCACGGAATATTCGTCGCTGATGTCGAAAGTCGTCAGCAGCGGTAACGAGCGGATCAAGTTTCCCATCAACGAGCCGGCCGCGGGCAAGAAGAAGTCACAGATCGACGAGTATCTGGAGTTCTATCAGGGCCCCGGCGTGCAGCACATGGCGCTGTCGACGGACGACATCATTCACACGGTGAGCGAGCTGCGCCGCCGCGGGATCGAGTTTCTCCGCGTGCCGACGACGTATTATGACGATCTCATCGAGCGCGTCGGACAGATCGACGAGGACGTCGAGCCGCTCAAGGACCTCGGCATCCTCGTGGATCGTGACCCGGACGGATACCTGCTGCAGATATTCACCAAGCCGGTGCAGGACCGGCCGACGGTTTTTTACGAGATCATCCAGCGGAAAGGCGCCCGCAGCTTCGGGAAGGGGAATTTCAAGGCTCTTTTCGAAGCCATAGAGAGAGAGCAGGCGCTCAGAGGCAATCTGTGACTAGTCACTAGTCACTAGTCACTAGTCACTAGTCACGGCGGAGCCATGCCCATCTACCACACCCTCGGCGAGATCCCCCGCAAGCGTCACATCGCGTTCCGTAAGCCCGATGGCGGGTTATACGCGGAGCAGCTGATGGGGCATGAGGGGTTCACCGGCACGTCGTCGCTGCTGTACCACACGTACCCGCCGACGACGGTGAAATCGGCACGCCGCATCAAGGAAGTGGTGTACCAGCCTGATCCGGATCAGACGCTGAAGCACCGCCACTTCCTGACGTCGCGCGCGAAGGCGGGCGGCAGCCCGACGCTCGACAGGATCCCGCTGCTGTTCAATCCCGACATCGCAATGCTGTACGTCGAGCCCGATAAGAACGACGCGCATTTCTATCGGAACGCGCAGGGCGACGAGGTCGTGTATGTCGCGAAGGGGGAGGGAATGCTGGAGACGATCTTCGGCGACCTTCCGTTCCACGAGGGCGACTACCTCATCATCCATCGCGGCATCATGCACCGGTACAGGCTCGACCTTGGCAAGGAAGCGCCGAAGCTGCTGGTGTTCGAGAGCCGGGGACACGTGTGCTGGCCGAAGCGGTATCGCAATGAGTTCGGTCAGCTCATCGAGGGAGCGCCGTATTCCGAGCGCGACATCCGGCGCCCACTGCAACTGAACACGCATGACGAGAAGGGTGATTTTCCGATTCTCGTGAAGCAGACCAACGGCATCAACGAGATCGTGCTCGACCATCACCCGTTCGACGTCGTGGGCTGGGATGGCTACTTCTATCCATGGGCGTTCAACATCCACGATTTCGAGCCGATCGTAGGGCGCGTGCACCAGCCACACCGGTGCACCAGACCTTTCAGGGCGACGGCTTCGTGATCTGCTCGTTCTGCCCGCGGCCGTACGATTTTCATCCCGAGGCCGTGCCGGCCCCGTATAACCACAGCAATGTCGACTCGGACGAGGTGCTGTATTACGCGTCCAGCGAGTTCATGAGCCGGAAGGGAATCGAGTTCGGGAGCATCACACATCATCCCGACGGCATCCCGCACGGGCCGCACCCCGGCCGCGCGGAGGCGAGCATCGGCGCCAAGTACACCGACGAGTTGGCGGTGATGATGGATTCGTTCCGTCCGCTCACGGTGGCGATGCCCGCGCTGGAGATCGAGGATCCTGCTTATCACAAGTCCTGGGTCGAAGGCCAGCACATGGAGTTCAACCCGCCGACATCATAGCTGCTCGTCCCGCAGGTCCACGTACCATTCGGAGGTAGTCATGAAAAGACACATGCGCGCGTCCCTTATCGCAGTAGCGGCGTTCTCGCTCATAGGGTCACCGCTCGCTGCGCAGTCCGCGCGTCAGGGATCACCACCGGCTGACGTGAAGCGTGATGGCGCGCAGGCCACGCAGGTTCTGGCGACCGAGGCCGCCGCGCGGCTGGGCGTCAGTCGGGCCGAAGCTGCGGCGGACGCGAAGGCGCCGGCCATGCAGCAGCAAAGCGAGACGATGAAGTGGATCATCATCCTTGGCGTCGCGGTTCTCGCCGCAATTCTGATCATGGCGGTCGCCAACTGACGGATCGAGGCGCGGCGAGCCCGGCGCCACGCGCTCGCTTCGCCTGCCTGGTCACACGCTGGTCCCGCGGGTTTACGCACTCATTCGGAGGTGTTCATGAAAAGACACATGCGCGTATCACTGATCGCCGTAGCTGCTCTCTCGCTCGCTGGATCGCCGCTCGCCGCGCAATCCGCGCGACAGGGAACACCGCCGACCGAAGTGCGGCGTGACGGCGCGCAGGCCACGCAGATCCTGGCCACCGACGCGGCGGCAAGGCTGGGTGTGAGCCGGTCCGAAGCGCGGGCCGAGGCCAGCGCCCCGGCGATGCAGACGCAAGGCCAGATGGTGCGCTGGATCGTGATCTTCAGCGTCATCGTTCTGGCCGCCGTAGTCCTTATCGCGGTCGCGAATTGATCGACTATTAGAGCTGAGATTCTTACGCCGAGAGGCGTCGCTGGACATCCGGGTGCGGCCCCTACGCTCGCACACCACGCTCGCTAACACGGGGCCTTACCGGATGTTCAGCGGCGCCTCTCTGCACATATGAGCGAGGCTCTGTGGACGCCGTCGGCCGAGCGCGTCGAGCGGTCGAACATGACCGCGTTCATGCGGAGGGCGGCCGAGCTCGGCTACATCGCTGCACTCGGCGCGTCGCCGGCTGACTCTTTTCAGGAACTGTGGGAATGGTCGGTGCGCGACCGGCTCGCGTTTTGGAATCTCGTGCGCGACGAGTGCGGATTGATCTGCGGCGAGCGCACGTGCGCGTCGCATCAGGAGGACGGCTCCGACGGCGTGGGCCTCGACCGCATGGCGCCACCCGAGTCGCCGATGGGTCCCAGGTGGTATCCAAGCCTGCGATTGAACTTCGCCGAGAACCTGCTCCGGTACGATGACGACAGCGCGGCGCTCGTCTTCTGGAACGAAGAAGGCCGCCAGCGTGGACTGAGCTACGCCGAGCTGAAGAGCGAGGCGCTGACCGTCGCGGCGGCGCTCCAGGCCGCGGGCGTGCGGGCCGGCGACCGCGTCGCCGGCTTCATGCCCAACATGCCCGAGACCGTGATCGCCATGCTCGGCGCCACGTGGATTGGGGCCATCTGGTCGTCCTGTTCGCCCGACTTCGGCGCGCAGGGCGTGCTCGACCGCTTCGGGCAGATCGAGCCCAAGGTGCTGTTCTGCGCGGATGGTTACAGGTATGCCGGCAAGGAGATTGACTGCCTCGACCGCGTGCGCACGATCGCCGAGCAGATTCCCTCGATCCAGCGCGTTGTCGTCGTGCCCTACCGGTCGCGCTCAGTGAATCTCGTAGGAATCCGTGCTGCGAC
>JBKJKB010000018.1:0-5816 GCA_046597675.1 Gemmatimonadaceae bacterium | reverse complement strand
TAAAGAAGCTGTCCGGCGGAGAAAAGCGTCGCGTTGCGCTATGCCGGGTGCTGCTGGAGCAGCCGGACCTTCTGCTCCTCGACGAGCCGACGAACCACCTCGACGCCGAGTCCGTCGCGTGGCTGGAGCGGCATCTCGCGGAGTTTCCGGGAACGATCGTAGCGGTGACGCACGACCGCTACTTCCTCGACAACGTCGCCAAGTGGATTCTCGAGCTCGACCGTGGAGCGGGAATCCCATACGAAGGTAACTACACGAGCTGGCTGGACCAGAAGCGCACGCGGCTGGCCACGGAAGAGAAGCAGGCGTCCGCGCGGCAGAGGACGCTGGAGCGCGAGCTGGAGTGGGTTCGCATGGCGCCGCGCGCGCGTCAGGCCAAGAACAAGGCCCGCGTGCAGAAGTACGAGGAGCTGGAAAAAGAGTCGCAAGGCGAGAAGCTGTACCAGCATGAGATCGTAATTCCGCCGCCGCCACGGCTGGGCAACGATGTCGTCATCGCGGACAACGTGAAGAAAGCGTACGGCGACAAGCTGCTGTTCGATGCGCTGACATTTTCGCTGCCGCGCGGTGGAATCGTCGGCGTGATAGGGCCGAATGGCGCTGGCAAGACGACATTGTTTCGGATCATCGTCGGACAGGAGACCGCGGACGGCGGCTCTTTGACCGTGGGCGAGACCGTGGTGACCGCGTACGTCGATCAGTCGCGCGAGCTTGCCGCGAAGAAGACCGTGTACGACGAGGTGAGCGAAGGCAACGACATCATGCTGGTCGGGAAGCGGGAGATCAACGCGCGCGCGTATCTCGCGTCGTTCGGCTTTCGCGGGACGGATCAGCAGAAGAAGGTGGAGACGCTCTCGGGCGGAGAGCGAAACCGCTTGCACCTCGCGAAGCTGCTGAAGAGCGGCGGTAATCTGCTGCTGCTGGACGAGCCGACCAACGATCTCGACGTGGATACGCTGCGAGCGCTCGAGGACGCGCTGATCGATTTCGCCGGCTGCGCCGTGGTGATCTCACACGATCGCTGGTTCCTCGACCGGATCGCGACGCACATCCTCGCGTTCGAGGGGAACAGCGAGGTGGTGTGGTTCGAGGGCAACTACCAGGCGTACCACGAAGACCTGAAGCGGAGGAAGGGCGTCGACGCGGACCAGCCGCACCGCGTGGCGTACAGGAAACTCGTGCGGGCGTAGACGCAGTGCATACGCCAACCACCGCCGATATCCTGAGCTTCTGGGGCAAGGCTCGTCCCGGGGATAGCTGGCTGGTTGCCGCTAGCATACAAATCATGTAATATATATGCTATGAAGCGCACAACCATATTTGCAGACGAGCGGCTGCTCAACCGCGCTCGCAAAATTGCCGAACGACGGGGCATGAGCTTCGCCCGCCTCGTGCGCGACGCACTCGAGCAGTACATCGCGACGCCGCAGGCAGCTGGACGGCTTCCGTCCATTGCCGGAAAGTTTTCGAGCGGAAAGGCCGACACGTCGAAGCGGGTGGACGAGCTGCTCTGGACCGACGTTCATCGGTGACGATCGTTGCCGACACCGGACCGCTCTACGCGCTGATTGATTCCAGCGACGCGTGGAATGCACGCGTTACCGGGTGGTGGGAATCGGCGGCGCGAGATGTGGTTGTTCCGGTAACCGTACTGCCGGAGGTGGCGTATCTGCTCGCGCGGCGGATCGGCCCCGCAGCCGAAGAGGCGTTCATTCGATCCGTGGCTCAGGGAGAGTTCGTGCTGGAGCCTGTGGAGTTGGACGACATAGCGCGCGCGGCCGACCTGATGCGCGATTACGCCGACGTTTCGCTTGGCTTTGTTGACGCGACAGTCGTGGCCGTCGCCGAGCGCCTCGGCGCGCGTGAGCTGTTGACCACCGATCGCCGGCATTTCACCGTGGTGAGACCGCGCCACCTGCGTTCCTTCGCACTTCTCCCGGAGTGAGAATGCGGCGGCGCTTCAGCGGGCGTTCACACCTTATGGCGCGACTTCGTGAAACTGGATATTGGTTTCGCGATCGAGGGCCCACTTTAGCCCCCATTGATCCTCGAACAGAACGAGTGGATTGCCCTTCGAGTCGAATAGGAGCATTCGTCCGCGCTCGCTCGCGAACCGCTCGATGTCGTCCATTGATCCCGTGACCCAGCGGGGATAACGCCCGCCGATCTTCTCGAGGCGGCAACGCACGCCGTATTCGTGCTCGAGTCGGTGCAGCATCACGTCGAATTGAAGGAGTCCTACCGCGCCGATGATCGGCGTGGGACTCGCGATGTCGCTCGCCGAAGTATAGAACGCCTGCGCCGCGCCCTCCTCCGTGAGCTGGCGCAACCCCATGTCGAGCTGCTTGCGGCGCATCGGATCCGCGAGGATGACGCGTGCAAAGTGCTCCGGCGCAAAGCGCGGGATGCCTGTGAACTCGAGGTCCGGCCGGATCGACAGAGTGTCGCCGATGCGAAGTGTCCCACGGTCCATCACGCCGATCACGTCGCCAGGCCACGCTTCCACGACGGCGGAGCGCTCGCGCGCGAGGAACTGCTGCGGCGCGGAGAGGCGCATGGTTTTCCCCGTGCGTACATGCGTCACGTCCATCCCCGCGTCGAACTTGCCGGAGCAGATGCGCACGAACGCGACCCGGTCGCGATGGCGGGGATCCATGTTCGCCTGGATCTTGAACACGAACCCGGTGAAGTCGTCGTCGGTGGGCTCGATGAGTCCAGCCGACGACTCTCGCGGAAGCGGCGGCGGCGCAAACTCGAGAAAGTGATGCAGGAACGCCTCGACGCCGAAGTTCGTGAGCGCGCTCCCGAAAAACACCGGCGATAGCTCGCCCGACAGCAACGCCTCGCGCGAGAAGGGATGGCCGGCTTCGTCGAGCAACGACACGTCGTGTCGCAGCTGCTCGTGCGTCTCCGCGCCGAGCATGTCGCGCAGGTCCGGGCTGTCGAGCGATCCCGCGCGCACCGTCGCGCGGGTGGCTCCGTGGTCCTCGCCCCGGTCGAAGAGATGAATCCCGCCCGCCCAGCGGTCGTAGATGCCCACGAACGCGTTATCGCGGTTGATCGGCCACGTGACGGGATGGCAGGCGATGCCGAGATCAGCTTCGACGTCGCTGATGAGCTTGAGCGGATCCTCGCCTACGCGGTCACACTTGTTGACGAACGTGAAGATCGGCGTGCGACGCCGCTGGCACACCGCGAAGAGTTGGCGGGTTCTTTCTTCGACGCCGCGGCGGTTGTCGAGCAGCATCACCGCGCTGTCGGCCGCGACGAGCGTGCGGTACGTGTCCTCGGAGAAGTCCTCGTGACCGGGCGTGTCGAGCAGGTTCACCTGATAGCCGTCGTACTCGAAGTTCATCACGCTCGAGGTGACGGAGATGCCGCGCTCCTGCTCCATCTTCATCCAGTCGGAGGTCGCGTGCCGCTGCGCCCGGCGCGCTTTCACGGAGCCCGCGAGATGAATTGCGCCGCCGTACAGCAGCAGCTTCTCCGTCAGCGTTGTCTTGCCGGCGTCGGGATGGCTGATGATGGCGAATGTTCGCCGGCGGCTGATCGCCGCGGCGAGGGCGGAAGAACTCAAATGCGGTCCTGGCTGTGGGCTATTGGCTGTCGGCGAGATCGCCTCGGCCGAGGCGGGCCTACGTAACGTACTTGGGCGGGACAGGGCCGCCCGATCAGGCAAGTATTCCCTATCTCTTCTTCAGCGTCATCAGCCGCTGCTCGAAGTCGAGCGTCACGTGAAAGCGGGTGAGAAAGTTCAAGCCGAGCAGCCCGCTGACACCGCCGGCGCCGAGCTCGCGCAGGTGCCGCAGGTCTAGAACGCACGCGGTGAGATTCCGCACGGTTGACGTGCCAAGTCGCACGGAATCGACCTGGACCAGCGCCACGCGGCCCGAGCCGCCCACGCCGGCGCCTAATCCCACGGCGCCCGTTTTTCGGGGAAGGTGGAGGTCCCTGGCCAGCCGCTCATCGATACAGGTGAGCGTGGCGCCGGTGTCGAGCACGAGGTTGTAAGGGCCCGCGCCATTGATGTGCACTGAAACCATGAGGACGGCGCCGCCCCGTCCCGCGACCCGAAGCGGAACCTCGCCAGCGGCCGTGTCGGCCTGGACGGTCGCGCGCGCCGGCAGAATGCCTTCGCAACCGCCGCAAACGAGCGTGACGACGAGGAGGAGCAGGGGAGTCGCGAGCTTCACACACGGAAGTCTGTACCCGGGGTGTGCGATTTGCCTATGTGAATCGCCAAATGTGCTACTTGCCCCCGTTTCCGACCGGCGGCACAATTATCCGAGACATCACCAGGCGTTCCGAGAAAGTCATGCGTCGTTCTTTCCGCAGTTTCAGCATTATGCTGGGCGTCGTGACGGCACTCGCCGCCTGCGATCGTGGCGACGGTGCCGGCGAAGGTGATACGGTCTCCACCATGCTCAACGCCGAAGATCCCGATACTTCGCTGGGCGGGCCCTCGCTCAGCGACGCGAACATCATCGCGCTGTTCGATGCGTCCAGCATCGCCGACAGCAGCGTTGCGGCGCTGGCCGCGACCAAGGGCAGCGCGGCGGTGCGTGATCTCGCCAAGAAAATGGTCGCGGACCATCACACGATGCGCGTAAGCATCGAGCGGCTCGCGAAGCGGATGGGAGTTACACCAGATCTGCCGCCGGGGGAGACGTTCACAGCGGAGTCGCGGCAGACGCTTCAGCGCCTCGTATCTACTCCGCAGGGACGAGACTTCGACAAGGGTTACGTGGACCGCGAGATCGAAGCCCATCTCGACATGCTGGAGATCGCCACGGAATCCATGGCCATCGCGCGCGACACCGAGCTCAAGCAGTTCATTCAGCTCACGGCTCCTGCCATCGAACGACACCTCGACGCTGTGCAGGCGCTGCAGAAGCAGTTGCTGTAGCCGTCCCCCCAGTGGAGAAAGCGATGCGCGGTGAGATGATCAGGTTCGCAGCCAATGGTGGAACCGCCCCCGGACCGGTCGAACCAATAATGTAAGCAAGCAACTACTTGCATTTGTGACGGGATGGTGTAGCTTCCCCGCCGTGCCTACCAAAGACCGTCAGCTGCTGGCCGGTGGACCGCAGCACGACACCCGCGAGACAATCCTCGCCGCAGCCCTGAAGACCTACTCCAAGTACGGCTTTCGTGGAGCCACGACCCGCCGGATCGCCGAGACTGCAGGAGTCAACGAGGTCACGATCTTCCGGCACTTCGGCTCCAAGGAGGCGCTCCTTGGCGAGGCGCTCCGCGTCCTCCCGGGCGCCGACCTGCAGACGCGGCTTCCGACGGAGCCGCTCGACCCCGCGGCGGAGATCACGGCGTGGAGCGAAGACCAGCTCGTGCATCTTCGAGTCAAGCGCTCGATGATCCGTACGTGCATGGGCGAGATCGAGGAGCGGCCGGAGCTCACGGAATGCGCGGCCGCCGCGCCGCAGGCCGCGTTCGCCGAGCTGTGCCAATACCTGGTCCGCGTGCGGAATGCGGGGATGTCGTTCAACGATTTCGACGAGCGCGTGGTAGCCATAACACTGATGGGCGCGCTCTTTTCCGACGCCATGGGACGCGAGATGATGCCGGAGATCTATCCACCGCCCGAAGCGGCGGCTCGCGAATACGCAGCGTTGATGCTGCGGGCCATCGGGGCCGACGAAAACACCCGCTCCGCATTCGCGGACGCTACAGGAGCTCCCAGAGGATGAACCGCTTCTCGATATCTGTTCGACGTACGACCGCGGCCGCGCTCCTTTCACTCACGATCTCCTCCAGTGTGGCAGCGCAGGATCGCACCGTCCCGGGGACCGCCGACAGCG
>JBKJKB010000006.1:0-7657 GCA_046597675.1 Gemmatimonadaceae bacterium | reverse complement strand
CGACCCGATCTCTACTTCCCGGGCGACGGCGCCAAGCGTGACGACGATGGCTACTACTGGATACTCGGCCGCGTGGACGACGTGCTCAACGTGGCTGGGCATCGCATCGGCACGATGGAAGTCGAGTCCGCGCTCGTCGAGCATCCGTCGGTCGCGGAGGCCGCGGTCGTGGGTAAGACGCACGAGTTGAAGGGCCAGTCCATCGCGGCATTCGTGACGCTGCGCGAAGGGTTCAAGCAGACGCCCGCGCTTCGCGACGAGCTGCGCGATTTCGTGGCGCAGAAGATCGGGGCGATCGCCAAGCCCGACGATATCCTCTTCTCGGCGGATCTGCCCAAGACCCGTTCAGGCAAGATCATGCGCCGCCTGCTCCGGGATATCGCCGAGGGCCGGGCACTCGGGGACACGACCACTCTCGCGGATCCGAACGTGCTGGCGAGCTTGAAGACGCAGTATGAGGACAAAGAGTGACTAGTGACTAGTGCCGGCGGAACTGCCTGGGGGCACTGGCAGTTAACTAGTCACTAATCACTAATCACCAGTCCCTGCTCCTGGCATGATCGCTGCTTAGATTGACTCCACCTTCACAACGCTGACGCCATGCTAAGTCGTCTGTTTCCTGAATCCATATTCTCGCGCAAGCTCAACCCGAACGCCGAGCGACGGCTCAAGCTGTCGCAGGCGCGCGCGGAAGAGACGATCATCCGCGGGCACGTGGACAACGCGCTCATGTTCGTGGACACGCTGGCCGAAGATCTCTCCTTCGACCGCGCGATCGACACGTACGTTCGCGTGATGGGGATTCCCGAGCCGCTGGCGAGCACCGTCGCGACGAGGGCGCTGGTTCAGCTCGGCCGCGACCTGGTTCCGTTCAGACGGCGCGCCCGGGAAGAGGGGCAGGAAGATCAGGAGACCAAGCCGCGCTTGCGGCTGGATGACGCGGCCGCGAGGAAGAAGACGGTACAGCGCGCCTAACGCGCCTAGCGCGCGTCTTCCATCGGCACAAAGTAGTCCCACACGCTGACGACGAAGATCGCGAAAACGATCACAGCGGAAACCACACACCACTGGCAGATCGCGCGGATCACGAACAGCTCCAGATAAGTCAGCCAGCCGGAGAAAACCACTCCGATCCCTGACAGCATCACCAGCGCCAGCGACAGCCGGCGGGACTCCGCGAAACGCCCCTGCAGCCCCGCGATCGCGACCGCGAACGTCACCACGTAGAAGCCCACGCCCCACGCGGCGACCGGAGCACCAAGGAAGACCGCCCACGGACTCGAATTCACGGTCTCGCAGGACCCGATCCGGCACGACAGCTCGCCGATCGCCCCGAGCTTGTACAAGGTCAGGTATAGCGCGACGAAGATCCCGGCGAGCGCCAGCGCCGCCACGACCTCTCGCCTGCTCACCTGGTCGTGTCGCTTCCCGTGGCTACGCCGGCCGCTACGGCGGCCGCTGCGCGCGCTGTGTCCACGGCGGCCTTCATCTCATCGTACGTGATGGCGCCGGTGTACATCTTCCCACCGATGAAAAAGGTCGGAGTCGAGCCGACGTTCCTGCGCCCGGCCTCGGCGGCGTTCGCATCGATGCGCGCCTGGTGCCTGCGCGCGTCGAAACAATCCTCCCACGCGTTCAGATCGAGCCCCACGGCCTGCGCTGCCGTCCGCAGCGGACCCTTCGGTTTCTTGGTCGCGTACGTGCTCCATTCGTGCTGGCGGGAGTATATCTCGTCGTGCATCGCCCAGAACTTGCCTTGGTCGTCGGCGCACGCGGCGGCGTTGGAGGCTGCCTGACTGTTCAAATGCTGTGCCAGGGGCAAATCGAAGTAGGTAAGATTCGCCAGCCCGGTTTCGATGATTCTGCTGCGGACGTCAGGCTCCGTTATCGTCGCGAAACGCGCGCACGAAGGACATTCGAAATCCGCGAACTCGACGATTTGCACCGGGGCGCTGGAATCACCGAGCATGTATCCGCGGGCGGCGCTGGAACCGGGCGTGAGCGGCACCGGGGCATCTACCACGGTTGCGGACTGGTCGGGACGCAGGGCCGCGTAGGCGAGCCCACCGACTCCGACCGCCGCAATGGCGCCGAGAATCAGGTAGAAGCCGAGTGGCCGACTTGATGCGTTGCGAGCGGTGCGAACCGAGTTCTTTCGGCCGGAGGATTGCTTCGGTTGTGCCATTTTGCGGTCTCGAGACGACTGGATGAACGAGAAAGGTAAGTCTATTAACGTTAATCGCAGCTATGCAAGCTGACAGCATACGAGTCCCGGTGGGCCCGGGGGCAATGCATGTGGAGCGCTACGGCCACGGTGGAACCGGAATAATCCTGCTCCACGGGTTCGGCACGTCGGGCTTCCTCTGGCGCAACGTCGCGCCCGCGCTCGCGGAGGCCGGCCACACCGCGTACGCGGTCGATCTGTTCGGCTACGGCGAGTCGGACCGCCCGTTCGACGCCGATTTTGGAATCGCGGCCCAGGCCGAGTATCTGGACGCGGCGATGACGGCTCTACGAGTCGCGAAGGGCGTGATCGTCGGCGTGGATCTGGGCGGCGTGATCGCTCTGCGACTCGCGGCTACCCGGCCGGAGCGGGTCCAGCGCCTCGTCCTGATCAACACGCCCGCGTTCGACGAGTTGCCGCCCAAGGACATCACCTCGATGCAGCGCAGCACGGCCAAATTCGCGGTGCGTGTAACCCGCGGCGTGCTCGGTGCCGCGCCGCTCCTCCGGAGCGTGCTGGAAGGAGGAGTGGCGGATCCGGCCAACATGCCGATGAAGCTCGTCGCCCGGTATCTCGCGGCGTTCGCAGGCCAGAACGGCGTGCAACATCTCCTCACGCTCGCGAGCTCCGTGAGACGCGAGGATTTCGAGGATCTCGACCTGAGCAGCATCCACGCACCGACCCTCGTGGTCTGGGGAGATCAGGACAAGTGGCTCGACCCCAAGCTGCCCGACCGGCTGGTGAACGCGATCCCGGACAGCAGGCTGACCCGCGTGCATGGCGTCGCCCGCCTGGTGCCGGAGGAGAGTCCGGAGCAGCTGTGCGAGATGCTGCTGAGCTTCATCCGCTCGCGCGATCAGGCGTAATCCCTGCCTTGGCTCCGCTCGACTTCGCGGCGGACACGCCCAGGTCCAAACCCTCAGCGTCTTCGCGGTGTCGAACGTAATGAACGATGGAGTCGGCACAGGGTAATAAGCAGCAGCCGGTGTTACCTTACATCCGGTTCCCCACACTCATGACAATCAGGAATGGCGAGAAAGACTTCTAACCGACCTAAAACGTTCTCGGCCGGGCCCAGCGTATTCGAGCGGGCGCGCGACGAGATGTTTCAGCAGATAATGCAGTGCGGCGTCGTGCAGGCCGACCCGCGGCACCAGGAAGAGTGGTTCGACGACACGATGGCGTACTTCGAAGACCGGTACCACGAGCTCGATGCAGTGCAGCTCACCGAGCTGCGGATTCTGGGCGAGCGATTCGCCCGCCCAGCCAAGCAAAACGTGGAGCAGGAGTCCGCCAGCGCGGCCTGAGATCGTCCACGGTACCGAACCAGAACGCCCTGCCATTTTTGGCGGGGCGTTCTGCATCTGGAGCTCGGCTCAGCGACGTCGCGGAAAAGCCTGGCGGAGCGCGATTCCCGCGCGGAACGATCCACCGAATCCCGCTTCTATCGCGGGCGCGACCCGCCCCATCGGCGGACCTTCGATGCCCGCCAGCAACACCAAATTGGCCCGCGTGGATGATCCTCCGTAGCGGACCGACACGCCGCCGACTCCGTACGGCGCCCAGCGCTTCTCCCTGAAGGGGTCGAGAGTGAAGCGCGCGATCAGATCAGTGCGCCCGCTCACGCCCAACGAACCGCCCCCAAGACCGCCGACAACCCCATACCGGACGTACGTCCCGAGGGGCGCGGTGACCCCAAGCCCCGCATGAATCGCCCGTTCATCGGCAAATGCGTCGAGCCGGATCTCGGCCTGGTAAGCCTGAGTCCCCTGAGCCGGTGCACGCTGCGACCATACGGCTGCCAGAGCCACGGCGACCGCCGCGGCCAGAACAAACCTCTTAGGATTCACGCCCACCGCCCGGCGGTAGCCGCGCCGCTACTGCGGCGGATAGGGCTCATCCGTGCCGGCGCCGCGTTGTGCGCTCGCGGCACGCGCCCGATTCCACAGGGCCAGCGTGTAATCCACGATAGAGGCTGCCGACAGGACGCCTATGGCCAGGACGAAGAAATCAACCGGCGCCGGCCACAGGACAACGAGGACCAGGAGCGTGAGCTGGAGCACAGTGACACTTTTCCCGAGCATCCGCGCCTGGAAAACGGCTGGCCGCAGCCAGGGGACAATGCGTGCCACTAGGAAACCGACCGCCGTAGCGACATCGCGCGCGAGGACGATGAAATACTCCGGGGTCGTAATCTTGCCATCGGCCAGATACACGGACAGCGCGGTCAGGACGAAGACCCGGTCGGCGATGGGGTCGATGAGCGCGCCCATCGAGGACGACGTGTGGTGGCGGCGCGCGAGCCACCCATCGAGAAAATCGGTGACCCCGGCGGCCACAATCAGCGCGACCCTGATGGCGTTGTCGTTGAACGCGATGAATGCCACCGCGAGCACCAGACGCGAGAGGGACACCACATTCGGAAGATTCATTGGAACTGCACCGGGCATTCCTCGAAGCTATGCAGCACGTGAATTGCTTGCCAGTCGTGTTGATGTCATCTAGCCTTCTCCCGTGATTCCCCGAACATCCCTGATGGTCCCGCTCTACATCATCCTTTCCGCGATGATGTTCGCGTGGAACGTCCTCCTGGCAGGCCGGATAGCCCAGCTCAGGCGGGCGCCGCGCAATTTTGTGACGCTGGCAGCGCTGTGCGGCCTGCTCCTGGCGCCCGCTCTGCTGATAGCCTTTGCCGCTTCGTCCATTTTGTACGGACGGGCCATGCAGCCGCTCCTTTGGGTCTGGCCGGTGGTCTCGGTCATGTTCCTGCTGCAGGTGATGTATGCACTGAGCAAGCGGCTGGTCACGCCCATGTTCGGCGTTCCGATCATGTTGTACAACACCGTCATCGCCGCGGTGGCGATCAGCAAGTTCGTCGTGTCGCGGGGCGGCGTGCCTCCGGAGTTCGTGCACGGGCTCGCCGCGGCGCAGACAAGCGCGGCAGGGATCGTCTTCGGGACCGCGGCGCTCTGGCAAACCGCGTACGTGCAGGTGCCGCTACTCGCTCCGGCGCTCCCCGCACACTGGCGGGCCAGCGCATTCGCGCGCGGCGTACTGGCCCTCATCGCGATGGTGATGACCGCGGTAGTCCTCGTGGAAGTCCCGGACGGGCTGGCAGCGGTACGCAGCTATCATCACTACGAAGCGCAGCGATTGCAGGAGCGACCCGGCGGCGATTTCGCGCTCGGTCTCAAGATTTTCCCCGATCTCTCCGGCCCTGTGTCGCGTCTGGCACTGCGCAACGACACCGCGCTCGCGCATCAGCTCGAGGTCGACGTCGTGAGCATCGTCCTCACCCCGGACGCGGTTGAAGGGCCGACGCTCGACTCTCTCGCGCGCGCGCTGGCTGGATTCCGCGAAGACAGCGTTCTCCTGGTGGTCTCGCTGGGATACTCGCCAAAATCCAGGGGAGAGCTGGGTGAATCGACTGCGAGCTTCAACGAAACTCGCCTTCGCCGCCTCGACCAGATAATCCGGCGGTTGCGACCCGACATCCTGCTCCCGGCCGTCGAGCCGTACGGCGAGGGAGCGCGCGCAATCGGGACTCAGCCCGTTCAGTTCTGGGTCGACTATCTGACGCGCGCCGCGCAGCTCGGGCAGCGTCTGCGGCCGGCCATGAAAGTCGGAGTTTCCGCGTCGAGCTACGGTGCCCGTGACAGCGTGCTGTATTCGTGGGCCGCGCGGCCGGGATCGCCAATGGACGTCGTCGGCTTCAGTCTCCTGCCCGGCTTCGACGGCGCGACGACGCTCGACACTCGAATGCGCATCGCGCAGCGATGGCTGCTGCAGCATCCGGAGCGGCAGAAAGCGCACTGGGTGTTCAATGCCGGTGGCTTCCCCGCTGTCCACGGCGAAAAGAGCCAGGAGCTCGCGATCTGGGGAGCGCTCGCCTGGGCGACTACGCAGACACCGATCAAGGGACTGATCGTCGGCGAGGCCGGAGATTACAACTCGGAGCGCGGGCTGCGCGCGCCGAACGGACGGCTGCGCCCGGCTGTCGCGATGATCACGCGAGCCCGCGCCGGGCTCCGCGAAGCCGCGGCTCCCTAGCGTCCCCGCACTACTCCTTCCGCCCGCTTCGCGGGATCGAAGCAGGACGCGGCCAGCCGCCTCACCTGGTCCCGGGTGACCGAGCGGATCCTGGCTTCGAATTCAGCGGGCTCCGACAGCTGCCCGAACAGCCACGCATCGAGCATCTCGGATAGCAGCGCGCCATTGCTCTCGCGGCGGATTGCGTGCGTTCCAACTGCGTACTCCTTGGCGCGATCCAGCTCCTCGTCGGTGACGAGCTCTTCGCGCAGGCGCTCGAATTCGCGCAGCAGTCCGGCACGCGCAAGATCTTCCTTCTCAGGCGCCGTCGCGATGTAGGCGACGAAGGTTCCCGCAAGGACGCGCTCGCTCACGTGGACGCCCACCGTGTACGCCAGCGACTGGCGCTCGCGCAGCTCGTCGAAGAAACGTCCGCCGAGCCCGCTCGCCATGACCGAGATCATGCGCGCAGTGAACCGATCGTCGTCGCGGCGCGACGGCGCGGGAAACGCCATCGCCAGCGCCGTCTGCGCCTTGGCCCGCTCCTCCTCGGCGACTCGCATCGTGTCCGGCCACACCGGGCGAACGACCTCCGCGCTCTCAACGTACGTGAGATTCTCGAACATGCCGGCCGTAACCTCCGCGGCGTGCGCCGCATCAACGTCGCCGACGATGCCGATCACGACGCGTCCGCGCGCGATGGAGCGCGCATGGCGCTCGTGCAGATCGCGCGTGGTAATGGCATTCAGCGATCGCTCGGCTCCCAGAGTCGAGCGCGCGTACGGATGCGCCCCGTACGCCGCCGCGTTTGCCAGGTGAACGGGATACGAATGCATGTCGTCGCGGAAAGAAGCCAGGTCGGAGAGCGCGACTGTGCGCTCGGTCTCCAGCGCCTCCTCGGCGAACGCGGGATTCTGCACGACATCCGCCAGTAACTCGGCCGCCGCATCGAACCGGCTCGAGGGCACCGAGATGCTCCAACCCACCGTCTCCGCCGTGACGCTCGCTCCGATACTGCCGCCGAGCAGCTCAGCCTGCCCGGCAAGCTCGTTGGCATTGCGGGTGACTGTACCCTTCAACGCGGTGCGGGCCAGCAGAAGCGCGAGGCCGGAACGGTCCTCGGTATCGTGCGCCGCGCCTGCGGCGCTCACCACCGCGAGATGAACCATCGGTATCGACGAGCGCTGCCGAACCAGCACGGGAACTCCCCGCCCGGTACGGTACACGTCTACACCCTGCTGAGAGTCAGGTCGCTCGACCTTGCGCGTGCGGACCGCCGGAGGAGCACCCGGAGGATCGTGTCGCAGATCCGTCTCACCGCCTTGCAGCAGCGCACGAAACTCATCCGCTCCGCGGGATACCGGAGAAGAAGACTCCGGGCCATAGATCATGACCCCGCAGCGG
>JBKJKB010000292.1:0-3484 GCA_046597675.1 Gemmatimonadaceae bacterium | reverse complement strand
CCGTGGATCACATCAAGTCCCTGTGTACGCGCAGGGGCTGGACGACTGGCAGGTATCACCGTTGGCCTGCCGATCGCGACGCGCAGCTGCGCGAACTGTATCCCGACAATTCAACGGAAGACGTGGCGCGCCGCATCGGTTGCACGGCGACCTCGGTATACCAGCGCGCGCAGAAGCTAGGCCTCCGCAAAAGCGAGGCGTACCTCGCGAGTCCGGCAGCGTGTCGGCTCCGCCGCGGCGACAACGTCGGCGCAGCGTACCGATTCCGGAAAGGCCAAGAGCCACCGAACAAGGGCCTGCGCCGCCCAGGGTACGCGCCTGGCCGGATGAGGGATTCGCAGTTCAAAGCGGGACAGCCCGGGCATAACTGGAAGCCGATCGGTAGCCAGCGCGTCGTCGACGGTTACTCGTACACAAAGGTGAGCGATCAGCGGTATGTGGTCTGGACCAAGAACTGGCGCCAGACGCACTACATCGAGTGGGAGCTCATCCCGCGCGCGATGCTGCCGCGACTGAACGGGATCTACAGCCGCGGCTACGAGCACGCGCCGGCAGAGCTGAAGCCGACGATTATGGCTGCGGCGAAGCTTGAGCACGCTGCCTCCCTCGCGTCGGATCGTTCCGCACCAATGCGGCGAGAGGCTTAATGACGGTCACGTGCATCTGTGGCGACGAGTTTCCGCGACACCCGGCGCTCGAGGTCGCGTGCCCGTCATGCCAGGCACCGATCGGGAAATCGTGCAAACGTCCGAGCGGCCATAACGTCTTTCGCGGGACGGATGGCGAGGAGTTGCATGGCCTGCGCCGAAAAGCGGCGTTCAAGGCGAAGCCCTGCTCGTGCCTCCGTAAGTGGGAAGAATCGCAGCGCGCGAAGACGACCCAGCAAGAGACCTTCGCGTGAGTCACCCGTTTCTCGCGGATCCCGAGCGCCGCAAAGCGTTCGACCTCCTGACTGCCGTACCGACCGGCAGCGTGCGCATCTGGGCCGAGCAGCTCGGCTGGTCGAAAGACCGGATGCAACGATTCATTGATGGGCTGCGCCGATTCCGACTCGGCGAGGTCATCACCTGCGCGAACCGTTCGACATTCATCCCTGCGGACATTCTGACTGTCGCGGACTGTCGCGGACTGTCGCGGACTGTCGCGCCCCCCCTAGGTAGTACTGGGGTTAAAAGCACTGGGCCTAGTGCGCGCACCAGGAACTCTGGGGCGAACAGCGTGACAGAGGTGCCCTTCAGCATCTACGCGGTCCGGATGATCCCCGTCATGAACGAGGAGTTCGGACGTCTGATCGACGGCTACCAGCCGGTGCGCGCCGACAACCGCGGATCCCACCGCGCCGGCCACGAGCTCGAGTCTGCGAACGTCGACATGGACTGGTGCGAGCAGCGGCTCCGCGAGCTCTGCCGCGCGTTCAACCCGTCGAAGCACGGCGGGGGCGAGCCGCCGCGGACGCTCGGCTACTTCACGCGCGGACTGATCCGCGACTGGCAGCAATACCGGCTCAACCTGCTGACTGTCGAACGGAGCGAAGAGAAGGTTGCGGTGCCAACAACGGAGGCGCGGCCGTCGGACGTCGCGCTCGAGGAGGGCTCTCCCCCGACTCCACCGCAACCGCTCTCGCCCGACGCCATGACCGCGATGCGCCAGGCGTTCGAGAATCCCGGCCGCCGGCTGGAGATCGCATGACCGCCGGGATCCTGCGAGCGCTCGCCTGGGTGATCGTCGGCACCGTTGTCTTCGTGGCCGCCGAGATCTGGGCGCGCCGGCGTTACACCAAGCGCATGAACGACATGAAGTCCACACTCAACGCCCGGAGGGGCTAATGGGAGTTAAAAGGCTGCGGCCGAGACAGAAGGAGCTGCTCATCAAGGCGTTCGACCTGATGGAGAAGCGCATCGAATCACTGAAGGCCGGTGTCGAGGAGCTCGGGCTCTCGGCGATGGTGCTCGACACGGCGCTCGGGCACACGATGGCGGCGAAGGCTCACGTCCTCAAGGCGCCGGACGGCAAGATTGCGCTCGCGTCGTCGGGCATCGAGGACTCGTTCCGGACTGCCGCGCGGGGAGCGCTCGCGTACAACGTGCTCAAGCTCGCCAAGCTGGAGAAGTCGCAGACCGACCTCTTCGTGCCAACGAGCGAGACGCGGGAGACGATCGAGGAGGTCGAGAATCTCCGCGAGCTGTTCGGCAGCCAGTTCAGTTTCGACGAGGAGATCGAAGACACCACCACGGTCGAGGTCACCGCAGGCGGCAAGAGCTCGGGGCGGATGTCGATGCGGGAATTCGAGCGACGGACCGAAACCATCGGGGCGCAGCCGACTCTGTGAGCTTCGACTTCATGGCCGGCCTGGCCGTGGGCATCGGGATCTGCGTTGCCTGGTACCACGGCTACGGCTGGTGGCTCGACGGGAAGCGGGAGTTCGATCGCTACGGACGGGGAAGGTGAAGCTGAAAGCGCCAAAGATCCCCGCGCCGCTCGAGCGACATAGCCAGGCGGCCCTGTTCGCCTGGGCCAGCATGGCGTCGTGTGCGTTTCCCGAGCTGGTGTCGCTGTACGCGATCCCGAACGCCGGCGGATTTACCGGCGGGTTCAAGAAGAACATGCTCCGCGTCCTCGCGCTGCGGAAAGAGGGCGTCAAGTCCGGCGTGCCCGACGTCCATCTGCCGGTGGCGCGCGCCGGCTACCACTCGCTCTACATCGAGATGAAGCGGGAGGGCAGCGGCAAGCTCAGCGATGAACAGAAGGAATGGGTGAAGACGCTGGCGCTGTATGGCAACAAGGTGGTAGTCGCGCACGGCTTCGACGAAGCGCGAGCGGTGATCGAGGAATACCTGGGCTTACCCAAAACGCATAACGGGCGCGCGCTCGGCCCGAAGGAGAAGAAGGTATGACGACGACAGAGCGAGAAGTATCGGTGGACGTTTGCAATGGAGTTTTCGTGGGCGACTCGGCAATCGTGATTAGCGGGAACACACCGGTCACAATTACCAACTGCCACTTCTACGACCAAATCCCGCGCTGGTGGATGGTTCGGAGGTGGTGGCAGATTCTCCGCGCTTTCCAGGCTCTCGCCGCAACGTAAAGTCGCTGCTGCGCTAACTCTTCGGCGCACTTACTATCGCGGCCATGACAACCGAGACCGTTCAAGAGGCGGAAGAGGTCGCCGAAACCGCGCCCGCCGCGGCCGCCGAGCCGATCAACCTTGAAGCCCCGCCGCTGACGGGGTTCGCGCTGTTCCGCGCGCGAGTTCGTTACCAGCTCGACCGCGGACCGCGGGGATGGATCCGCGACTGGCTCCGGATCACGAGCGACAACCGGCAGATCGTCGCGTACTCGAACGGGCTCCGGGCGGATCACGACGCCCTGGTCGGCGCGTACCGGAAGCTCGCCCTCCAGCACCGCGACCTCACTTTATTCGCCCACGAGACGCAGCGCCGGCTACGCTGGCACGAGGTCGGACCACTCCGCCCCTCGAAGGTCA
>JBKJKB010000145.1:0-3960 GCA_046597675.1 Gemmatimonadaceae bacterium | reverse complement strand
CTGCCGTGCGGACGGCTGCGGCGGGATGGTTGTATCCAGCGAAGACCCCACGCACTGCACGAAGTGCGGGAGTGCGGCACTCGAGCAGGATCCCGATGTTCTCGACACCTGGTTCTCGTCCTGGCTCTGGCCATTCTCCACGCTCGGCTGGCCCGACAAGAATGCGAAGGACCTGCGCGCCTTCTATCCGACCGACGTGCTCGTCTCCGCGCCCGACATCCTGTTCTTCTGGATCGCGCGCATGGTGATGGCGGGCTACGAGTTCATGGGCGAATCGCCCTTCCACACGATCTACCTCCACGGACTCGCGCGCGACACCGAGCATCGCAAGATGTCGAAGACGCTCGGCAACGGGATAGACCCGCTCGACGTCGTCAACCTCTATGGCGCGGACGCGCTGCGCTACACGGTCGTCTCGGGACTCGGCATGGGCGCGGATCTGATACTCGATCCCGCCGATCTCGAGAAGTCGTTCGGCGTGGGGCGCAACTTCGCCACCAAGCTCTGGAACATCGGGCGATTCCTGCTGACGAACATCGGCGACGAGAGCGTCGCATCACTCTCCTCCATCGATGCGTCGAAGCTCACGCTCGCTGACCGCTGGATTCTCGCGCGGCTCGACCTCGCCATCGCGGAAAGTGACGCAGCGCTGGGACCGGCGCACCCGGCAGGCGGCGTATGGCGGGAAGCCGAGCTTCGCGCCGGCCTGCGTCTCAGTGAGTACGCGGAAGTCGCGCGCCGGTTCGTCTGGAACGAGCTCGCGGACTGGTATGTCGAGACGACCAAGGCCCGGCTCGTCGAGCACGGGGAGGATCGCGACGTGGCACGCGCCGTCCTCGTGCACGTGTTCGACGCTGCGCTGCGATTGCTGCACCCGATCGTGCCGTTCATCACCGAGGCACTGTGGCAGCAGCTTCCGGCGGGCGAGGCGCGAGACTCTGACTTTCTCGCTTCCTCGACATGGCCGAGACCTGGGGGCCATCAACCCGCGGAAGAGTTCGAGCGCGTGCGCGAAGCGGTGGTCGCGTTGCGGCAGATCCGCGCCGATTACAACATCGCGCCCGCGCGAGTCATCGCAGCGACGATCGTCGCGCGCGGGAACGGCAAAGTGTATGAGAGTGAGGCCGGACTCATCGGCCGCCTCACGCGCGCGGAGGTGTCCGTGTCGCCCGCCGCGCCCGAAGGCGCGGCCGCGCACGTCGTACTCGGCGGCGGCGCGGAACTGGTCGCGCCGCTCGCCGGAATCGTCGACGTCGAGAAGGAGTGCCGCAAGCTCAGAAGCGAGCTGGACCAGCTCGAGAAGCAGCTTTCGCAGCTCGTCGCGCGGCTCGCGAGCGAGAGCTTCACCGCGCGCGCCCCGGCGCACGTGGTGGAAGGCGAGCGAGTGAAGGAGAAGGAATGGGTCTCGCGCCGCGAGATGCTTGCGCGCAAGGTGGAGTCGCTGTGCGGTTGATTCGCTGCTGCATCGCCACCGCGCTGGTGGCCGGCTGTGCCTCGCCCGGCATGCCGCCCGGGGGGCCGCCGGATGTGGAAGCGCCGCGCCTGGTCGGCGTTGCGCCGGACAGCGGGCGCGTGAGCGTCACCCCGCGCAGCGTGATCTTTCGATTCGACGAGGTCGTCAGCGAGACACCGCCGGGCGCGACGACGCTGGCAAACCTGTTCGTCATATCTCCGCAGCATGGCACGCCGGTCGTGGAGTGGCAGCGCGAGGAGATCGCGGTGCGGCCACGCCGCGGGTGGCGGCCGAACACCGTGTACAGCGTGAGGATGCTGCCGGGTCTCGCCGATCTTCGCGGGAACGTGCGGAAGGATGGCGCAGCCACTCTGTTCGCGACCGGCCCCGTGATTCCCGCCACCGCGATCAGCGGTGTCCTGTTCGACTGGGCGGCGGGAACCCCGGTGGTAGCCGGACTGGTGCAGGCGATGACGCCGGACAGCACCATCTACATTGCGCACTCCGACAGCGCGGGTGTGTTTACCCTCGCGCATCTGCCCGTTGGCTCGTACGAGCTGAAGGGCGTCGTCGACGGCAATCGCAATCGCGCTCTCGATCCGCGCGAGCCGTGGGACACCGTTACCGTGGCGCTGACCGACACCGCCCGCGTGGAGCTGTTTGCCTTCGTGCACGACTCCATCGGTCCGCGAATTCAGGACGTCGTGGCGGCCGACTCGATCACGCTGCGCGTGCAGTTCGACGTGCCAGTCGACGCGCGCACTCCACTGGATCCGGCGTGGATCCGCGTGCTGGGCCCGGACTCGCTTCCCGTCGCGATCGCGAGCGCTTCGCTGCCCGAAGACGCTCCGCTGGATACTGCGGCGGCTCGCGTGCGCGTGCGGCCATCCACGATGACGAGAGCGCGCCCGTACAGAGAGGTGATCGTCGTCATGGTCGCTCCGCTGCAGCCGGGAGTGGCTTATACGGCAGTCGCATCCGGGTTCCCCGGGCTGCTCGGCCGGACCGTGTCGTCGAGCCATGCAATCACCATTCCCATGCCGGCGCCGGCCACCCCGCCGACGCCGCCCTGATGCGACGATGACCAGGGCGACGCGCAAAGCTCACGAGCCCGGCGTGCGTGACGACCGGCGGGACCTTCCTGGCGTCGGCGTCCTGCTTGATTCCGTCGAGCTCGCCTACCTGCTTGCGCGCGCTCCGCGACCGACCGTCGCCAACGCCGTTCGCGCGGTGATCGAGAGCGTCAGGACCGGCTCACAGCCGGCGCCGACCAGCCTCGCGGGCTGGGGCGAGCTGGTGGATGCCGAGCTGGCCGGCATTACGCGCGCGTCACTCCGCCCCGTGATCAACGCAACCGGTGTCGTGCTGCATACGAACCTCGGCCGTGCCCCGCTGGCATCGGCGGCGATCCGGGCCGTGCAGGAAATTGCGCGCGGATTCTCCAATCTCGAGTACGATCTCGAAGCCGGCGAGCGCGGCTCGCGCTACACGCACTGCGTCTCGCTTCTCCGCGAGATCACGGGGTGCGAGGACGCGCTCGTAGTAAACAACTGCGCCGCCGCGCTCATTCTCGCCGTTGACACCTTCGCCCGCGACCGCGAAGTAGTCATTTCGCGAGGCGAGCTAGTCGAGATCGGTGGGAGCTTCCGGATCCCAGACATCATGCGCCGCGGTGGCGCGCGCCTCGTTGAAGTCGGAACCACCAATCGTACGCACCTCACCGACTACGCGAGCGCGATCACCAGCGAGACCGGCGCGATCATCAAAGTCCACCGCAGCAATTTTTCCATCTCCGGCTTCACGTCGGATGTGTCGGCCGAGCAGCTCGCGGCGCTGGGACGCGAGAAGGGGGTGCCGGTCGTGCACGACCTCGGCAGCGGACTGCTCCTCGGCCTCGACGACTTCGGCTTGCGCGGAGAGCCCACGGCATCGGACGCACTCCGCAGCGGCAGCGACGTCGTAACCCTCAGCGGTGACAAGCTGCTCGGCGGACCGCAGGCTGGAATCATGCTCGGCAAGGCCGGCGTCATCGAGAAGCTGAGAACGAACCCGCTCGCCCGTGCGCTGCGCGTGGACAAGCTCACGATCTCGGCACTCAGCGCGACGACGTCGCTTCCCATGTGCAGCGCGTCGGACGCGGTCGGCTCGCCGCGCAAGCCGAACTCGTCGAGGTTCAGGAGCAGTCCGCTGCCGAGGTCGTGCACTACCGGAATTCCGCGCTCGCCGCCGAGGGAAGCGAGCTGATCGACCGAAACGTCGGCGGTAAATCCTGACATCACAAAGTTGCTGCGATGGACCTTGATGATCGCGCCAGTGTCGGGCGAGATGGCGTCCGCGTAGTCGCTCAAGTGCGTGCGGTTGGTCGTGCCGACCTCGACGAGCCGCGCGCCGCCGCGGCGCATGATATCCGGAATGCGGAAGCTGCCGCCGATCTCCACCAGCTCGCCGCGGAGCTTGTCGCCGCTCAGCGCGACGACGTCGCTGCCCATGCGCAGAGCGTCGGACGC
>JBKJKB010000009.1:0-6529 GCA_046597675.1 Gemmatimonadaceae bacterium | reverse complement strand
AGCCAGAACCACCAGCTGAGCTATTCGGTGCCGCTGGTGCGCGCGGCAGAGGCCCACGGGATCGGCGACGTCGCCTTGAACTACAGGTATCGGTGGTTAGCGCGTACGCACAGCGAGTCGGTGATCCGGCTCAGCGCGCTGCTGCCCACCGGCAAGGCCCATCGCGGGCACGGCGTCGGCGGACCAGGAGTCGAGATCAATCTTCCCGTTTCGGTCGCGTTCAGGCCGGAACTGGAGGCGCACTGGAACCTCGGCGGATCGGTGGTGCCGTCAGCCCGCGCTCCCGACGGGACGCGGCGGGCGGTGCGCGAGACGTTCGCCGGTGCCAGCCTGGTCTGGCTTGTCCACCCGATGCTGAACCTGCTCGCCGAGAGCGTGTGGTCGCGCGGCGAGACGCTGGAAGCGGGTGGCGGGCGATCTGCCGAGACGTCACTCACGGTGGTGCCGGGAGTGCGCGGCGCGATCAATCTCGCGTCGGGCGCCCAGATCGTTCCGGGCTTGGGGCTAATGGTGGAGATGCGGGGACGAGCGCGAGTGTCGGGGTTGTTGCTGTACCTCAGCTTCGAGCACGGGTTCGGGGCGAAGTCACTAGTCACTCTTTCGCAATCAACCCTTCCGCCTCGATCTCGAATACCCCACCACGGGCTCCCACTTGCTTTCGGTCGAGATGTTCACGCGGGTCATGGTCGGCTCCGTAGTCGGTCGAGGGGAAATATGACCCGGCTCGCGGCTCTCGCCACCGGACGGCATGTGACGCGAAGAGGTGACCCAGTAGTCTATACCATGTGAAAGACCTCACTGACGAGCAGATCGTCGACGCGGTGCTGGGTGGCGACACGGACGCGTTCGCGGTACTCGTCTCCCGCTACAGCGCGCGGTACGCGCGTTTGGCGATGCGCATGCTCGGCAATCGCGAGGACGGCGAAGAGGCTTTGCAGGATGCGTTCGTGCGCGCTTACCGCGCGCTCGACAAGCGGGACCGCAAGAGCGCTTTCGGGCCGTGGTTTCATTCGATCCTGATGAATCAGTGTCGCACTACGGCGAGCAGGCGCGCGACCAGGCAGAGATTACTCGTGCACGACGAAGCGGCGCTCGAGAGGGCTGTCGCGGAGGAGGGCACGCCGGGCCACGCGGCAGGCTCGGAGATCGAGATTGCGGTGGGAAAGCTGGATCCCTCGCAGCGTGAGGTGTTTCTGATGAAGTACGTGGAAGACATGAGCTACGACGAGATAGCGGAGGTCACCGGAGTCGGAGTCTCGGCTCTCAAGATGCGCGTGAAGCGCACGGCGGATCGTCTGCGTGAACTGATGGCGGAGGTACAGAATGAATCAGAATGACGAGGACTTCCTCGCGCACGTCGCGAAGCCTCTGCGCGCGCCGGTAGAAACGAGCGCGGGCTTCGAGGCGCGCGTCATGACCGCGGTGCGGAAGCGCGAAGGCAGTGGTGTGCTGGCGTGGGTCGTGCGCCCGCGCGTTCTTCGTCTGTCTCCGCTGGCCGGACTCGCCGCCGCGGCCGGCATCGCCATCGCGGCTCTCTCGCTGGACCGGGCCGGCTCCGAGCGCGCGGCGCCGCAAGTCGCCGCGACTGTGCCCGCAGCTGCCGCGGCCGCCAGCGTTGATACGATCAAGCTCGTGCAGTTCATGCTCGTCGCGCCCAACGCGAGCACGGTATCGGTCGTTGGCGACTTCAACGATTGGGATCCGATGGCGACACCGTTGCGGGAAGCCGCCGGCGCCGGAGTGTGGACGATCACCGTACCGCTGCCGGCGGGCCGCCATCAGTACGTGTTCATGGTAAATGGAAACCGGTGGACTCCGGATCCCGCGGCACCGCTCGCGGTGGAAGACAGCTTCGGCATGCCCAACTCGGTAATTACGGTCGGGGAGAGCGCCACGTGACTAGTCTGGTGTGTGGAGGTCTCGCGATCGCGCTGGCGGCGATTGCGGTCGTAACTCCGCCGGCGTCCGCGCAGGATGCGCGACTGGCGTCGCGACTCGATGCGCGAACAGTGACGGCGGTGACGCGGGTCGTGGACTCCGCGCGCGCGCGGTCGCTGCCCACTGAGCCGCTCGTACAGAAGGCCTTGCAGGGCGCGGCCAAGAACGCTCCGTCAGAGCGCGTCGTGGCGGCTGTGCGAGAGCTTTTGGGTGAGCTCTCCATCGCGCGCTCGTCGCTCGGTGCGCGGTCGACGGAAGCAGAGCTCGTCGCGGGCGCGGGCGCGCTGCATGCCGGCATCCCTGCCGCAACGCTTACGCGTATTCGCGCCGTCCGCGGCACTCAGTCCGCGACAGTCGCTGTCGGCACGCTGGCGGATCTTGTCGCGCGCGGGGTACCCGTGGAAGGAGCCGTCAATGCGATCCTCACTCTGGCCGGGCGCGGAGCCGCTGACGCCGATTTTGTGGCGTTCAGCAACCAGGTCGGTCGCGACATCGCCGCGGGCGCTCCACCAGCCGTAGCCGCGCGAGTGCGCTCGGCGGGAGCGGGAGCGTCCGGCGCGCGTCCTGCAACAGTGCCGGGCAGGCCCGACAATGCCGCGCCCCGCGCAGGCGGCCGGCGTCCGGCCGGACAGGTGCCTCCGGGACGTCCTTAAGCACCACCCTTTACATCAGAAAATTTGCGTACTCTGCATGTGATGCTGTGTGTTGCGACATGCTGGTGCCCGTCGATCGCCGTCGCACAGATGGCGATTTATTTCGAGGCAGGCGGCGCGCAGGTCCGGTATAGCGACACGGTTCGGATAAGCGCGGGAACGCTGAGCGCGGCAGCGAGCGCGCTCACGCCCAACACGAGTTTTTCCGCGCTGCTCGCGGGCTCGACGACACAGCAATCGAGTTGGACGATGTTCGGCGCCGCCCATGGGTCGGTGTTCACTCCCGCGCGCGGCATGTTGCGCGGCATGTTGCGCGGCATGTTGCGCGGCGAGTTTCACGGCGACGGCTCCCTCACGACGTACGGCGCGGGTTCCGGAAGCGGTCTGCTGCTCGGCGGCGCGCGTCTGCACGTCGCGCGTCGCAACGCAGGTGCATGGCTCGGTGCGAGCGCGGGAAGCGTGAAGGATCCTATCGGCTGGAGATCCACCAACGCCGGTGAGATCGGCGCCTGGATGCAGAAGGGGCGTGCTGTCGCCCAGGCAGTCATCATGCCGGTGCGGATCGCCGGCGGAGTCCGCTATACCGACGCCGAGGGAACCGTAAGGTTCGGCAACTCCCGGGTGGAGCTCGTCGGCGTGGCCGGCATACGCTCGGCCATCGACGGATACGATGGATCTCCGGATCCGTGGGCGAGCGTCAATGCGACCGCGTGGGTGCTGCCCACCGTGGGCATCACTGCGGGCATTGGGAGTTATCCCACTGACCCGGGCCAGGATCTGCCAGCCGCGAGGTACGTCTCGCTCGGTGTCAGAGTAACTCCCGGGAGCATGCGCCGATCCGCGACAGTGCTATCCGCCGACGTATTGGGCGTACCGACACGTGAGACTCCGCCCGCGATGACGGTGGGCGACGGTCCCACGGGGCGCCGGACGATCAGCTTCCGCGCTGCTTCAGCGCAGCGAGTCGAGATCATGGGTGACTTCACCGACTGGAATCCCGTGCAGATGAGCTCGTCGCGATTGCCGGGCGCGTGGACGGTATCGCTGCCCGTGAGCAGTGGCGTGCACCAGGTCAACGTGCGTATCGACGGCGGAGAGTGGATCGCGCCGGCCGGGCTGACGACGGTAAGGGATGAATTCGGCGGCTCGGTAGGGATTCTGCTGGTTCCCTGAGACGGATGTGACGGAACAGGAAGGTACCGGGGTCTATACCTGTGTAGCCGCTTCACATCCAGTTCCGGAGTAAAGATGAGGACACTGACTCTAATAGCGGCCTTCCTGGCGCTTGCCGCACCAGTTTCGGCACAAGGCACTTCGAACGATCTGAGCGCGCTGAGCGATCTGAGCGCGCGCCTGCGCGAGGTTCTGCCGGCCGAAGTTGCGGAGCGCGTGATCGCGACGGTGTCGGAAGCGCGGAGCAGAGGGTTGCCGGCGCAGGCGCTCGAGCAGCGGGCGCTGATGCTTGCCCGCAAGGGAACCGAGCCCCAGGCGATCGCCCGCTCAGTCGCGGCTGAGTCGCGAGCGATGGGCCAGGCGAAGGCAGCCCTGGCTCGCGGGCGCAGCGGGCAGCCCGCGGACAGCGAAGTCGTCGCCGGTGCGGACGCGATTCGCAAGGGCGTTGATGGCGCGAAGGTGAGCGAGCTTGCGAAAAGCGCCCCGTCGGGGCGGTCGCTCGCGGTGCCACTCTTCGTGATCGGCAGCCTCGTGGACCGCGGCTTGCCTTCCGATGCCGCGCTGGCGCGCGTGCTCGAGCGGATGAACGCCCGCGCTACCGATGCGGAGCTTTCCCAGCTGCCCGAACAGGCGACGGCCGGTAGAGCCCGCGCTGAAGCAGCGCGTGCGGCAGCAGGCGCGAGACAGCCCGCGGGCGCGCGGGGCGCAGGTGCAGCTGCAGGTGGAGCCCGGGGTGGGCCGCCTGCCAACGTCCCGCCGGCAGCCTCGGGACGCGGTCGTCCGGCAGGCAGAGGACGGCCTTAGGAGAAGTGATTCAACGCCGGTGTCCTTGATGTCAACGCCACAACAATCGAACTGGAGTATTCAAATGACAAGAAAGATCTCTCGGGCCGTGCTCGGCTCGCTGCTTGGAATCGCGGCAATCACCGCGTGCAGCGACTCGACCGGGACCAACACGGGCAAGCTGACGGTGAGGCTTACCGACGCGCCGTTCCCGTTCGCGGAAGTGAGCCGCGTGGACATGTTCGTGGTGCGCATCGACGCCCGCACCTCGAGCGTCAGCGAGGCTGAAGCATCCAATGCCTCGTCCACCAGCGGCTGGACGACGATCGCTTCGCCGAACGCGGCGATCAATCTTCTGAGCCTGCAGGGTGGCGTGACGACCAATCTCGGCACGACCACGCTGGCGAGCGGGAACTACAACGGCTTCCGACTGATCCTCGACACACAGAAGTCGACCGTGACGTTGAAGGACGGAACGGTTCTCACCGGCGGCTCGGGGATCATCTTCCCGAGCGCGGCGCAGACGGGGATCAAGATCAATCTCGACGCGCCGATCCAGGTCACGCAGGACAGCTCGGTCATGATCCTCGACTTTGATGTCGGCAGCAGCTTCGTCATGCGCGGCAACAGCATCAGGAACAACGGGCTCCTCTTCAAGCCCGTCATCCGCGCGGTCGCGACGGAGCTCACCGCGAGCGTCACGGGTTCGGTTCACAGCGTCAGCGCCACTGGCCCGATCGTGGCCGGCGCGACCGTCGACGTCCTCAAGGCCGGAACGGTTCTGACGGACACGGTTGCGGCAAACGTCGTGGCCAGCACGGCCACCGATGCGTCGGGGAATTACAGGTTCTCCTTCCTGTTGCCCGGCACGTACGTGGTTCGCGCGACGCCTCCCGCGGCCAGCGGATTCAAGCCGGCGCTTCTCACCGGTGGCGTGGTGGTCACGTCGGGTGCGGCGATTACGGATAAAGTGATCGTGGTAATCCCGTAGCATCCGGAGCGAAAAAATCGCCTGTCCGGGCTCATCCGGGCAGGCGATTTTTGCGTCCTCCACGGGGGACACTTTTCTCGAATACTAGGTCGGATTCTGTCAGTTAATTGCGTAATCAGGGACTTAAATCATCTGAGGGGCTTGTCGGTGCGTGGCACGTCACGTGCCCTAATAAGAGGCATCACCGCGGGAGCCATGAGGGCGACAGCGGCCAGTCAGCGGAGGTTGGCACAATGACAAAGATCAGAGCACTGGTAATCATTCCGGCGATTCTTTTTGCGGCAGCTTGTGGTCGTGACGATTCGGCCAAGAGCGTCGACGCGGCGCTGGATAGCGACCTGCGCCTGGCGGGTGAAGCGTACGCGCCGGGCATGGACAGTATCTCGATGATGGAGCGGAACGCAGCTCTGGCCGCGACTACTCCGACGCGTACCACGGTAGCGCCGGTGCGGACGACTACGGCTCCGCGGCGTACGACCACGACTCGCCGCGCTTCGAGCAGCGGTACGTACTCGGCACCGGTTTCGGTGCGCACCGAGACGCGGAGAAACACCGGACGTGATGCCGCGATCGGCGCCACGGCGGGTGCGGTCATCGGCGCCACGACCAGCAGGGACAAGGTCAAGGGCGGATTGATCGGAGCGGCGATCGGTGGAATTGCTGGAGCGGTGATCGGGCACAACGTGGACAAGAAGACGGTGCCGGTGAATCCGTAGAGTTTGAACGGCAAGTGATCAAGGCGGGTGGAGAAATCCACCCGCCTTTTTCATTTTGTAGCCGCTGCATGCGATTGCGACGATCGCAACGGACTTCCGGCAGAACCTTCAATTTGCCTCGGCGCTCGTACAACTTTCGCCCCCCTCACTTCGGCCGCGCATTAATGGATCGTTCGCCCAACCCGCGAACAACCGACATCCTGACGAAACTTCCCGGGTTCGCGAGTCTCTTCGCGATCACAGCGGGAGCGATCGTGCTGATCGGATGGACACTC
>JBKJKB010000317.1:0-17125 GCA_046597675.1 Gemmatimonadaceae bacterium | reverse complement strand
GCGCGCGGCGGGATCCTCTGCTTCACCGACGCCGACACCGAGCACGCGCCCGACCTCATCCCGCGCACGGTCAACGCGATGCGCGCGCTCGACGCCGACCTGTTCACCGTCTCCGGGAAGCAGGAAATGGTGAACAGGTCCGCGTCGAGCGCGCACATCGCGTTCACCGTGCGTGGTATCAGGTCGGGCGCGTGCTCGGTGTCCGCGTCTGTGAAGCAGAGGATCCCGCCGCGCGCGCGGGACTTCCCCGTCCAGCACGCCCACTGCTTGCCGAACCAGTCGGCCGGGAGGGGCGGGGTCTCGATCACGGTCGCGCCCAGCCCGGCGGCGATCGCGCCGGTGCCGTCCGTGGACTGGTCGTCCACGACTATCAGCTCGACGTTCAGATAATCAGTCGCGAGGATCGAGCGCACGCAGCGTGCGATGTTGCGCGCCTCGTTCCGCGCGGGGACGATCACCGAGACCAGCGGCGGGTCGCGCGGCGGGTCGGCCGTGAACTCGGCCAGCGTGCGGGAGCGCCGCATCCGCAGCACCATTGCGATGGGCATGAGCACCCACGGCGCAGCGGCGAGTAGCGCGATCTGGATTGGGGTCACTGGAAAAAAACTAGCGGGGCGCAGCTCGCGCGACGCCCCGCTCATCCATCGGATGCGACTGGATCAGGTCTGGCTGGTTCTGTCCGGGTCGCTACCACCGCCGCGCGGAGATGTGCCTTCCACTCCACCGGCTCCCGACCCTTCCTTCGACGTCTCGCCGCCGAGTCCGGTGCTGCCGCTGGAACCGCTCATCCCACCGGAGCGACTCGAGCTGTCGGACTCGTCGGCTATGCGCTCGCGGCTCTTGTCGAGCCCCGTGTCGCTGGTGCCCATTGCACCACCCTTGTTGGCGCCGCCGCCGGAGCCGCCCTGGCCGCCGCCCGATCCGCCCGATCCGCCCTGGCGAGCGTTCCCGGTCTCGAACCCATCACCCTGGTTCTCGCTGCTTCCCCCGGCGCCTTCCATCGCGCCGCTTTCTTCGCGGCTCGACGACGTGCGACCGGCGTCTTCCTTGTTCCAGTTAGAGTTCGCCATTTCCCTTCCCCCGACTAAAGTCTTACAGCAAGGTTTCCGGGACGATAGAAAGGCAAGCGATATGCCATGCTTTACCCGGAACAACAGCACGGCAAACCTTCCACAAATAACATTCATGCCAGTCGCTCCAATCCGTCCCGTTCCTCCGTTGCGCGCCGGCGCGCGGGTCGCACTCATTGCGCCCGCCGGGGCCTTGACCGGACCGGAAGACGTCGAGCGCGGTGAACACAACGCGCGCTCGCTCGGCTGGGAGCCGCGTACCGGCGCGAACGTCATGAAGAGGTACCGGTACTTCGCGGGAACGGACGACGAGCGGCTGCGCGATCTCAACGACGCGATTCGCGACGACGAGATCGATGCGATCTGGTGCCTGCGCGGCGGCTACGGCGCGATGCGGATTCTGCCCGATGTGGATTTCGACGCGCTCGCGCGCCGGCCCAAGCCGATCATCGGCTTCTCGGATCTGACGTCGCTGCTGGCCGCCGTCAGTGGGCGCTCGCGGATCGTCTGCTTTCACGGCCCGACCGCGCGCATGCCGCTGACCGATTTCAGCCGGGCGTCGCTGCTCGCCGCGGTGAGCGACGGGACCGATCCATGCGGCGATGCGCCCAGTGCCCGCGTGCTGCGCGGCGGGACCGCCGAGGGGCGGCTCGTGGGAGGGAATCTTGCGCTGGTGGCGGCGTTGATCGGGACGCCATTCGCGCCCGACCTCGAGGATTCCATTCTGTTTCTGGAGGACATCGATGAGCGCACGTACCGCGTGGACCGGATGCTGCGGCAGATTTACCTGAGCGGCGCGCTGAAGCGCTGTCGCGGGATCGTTTTCGGGGAGTGCACCGATTGTCCCGCGAGCTCGGCGAGCGGAACGCGCGAGCTCGACGAGATACTGACGGAGATGGCCGAGCTGGCGGAGGTTCCGTGCATGATCGGCGCACCGATCGGTCACATCGACGATCAGTGGACTCTGCCGGTTGGAGCGCGGGCGCGGTTGGACGCGGACGCGCGCACTCTCAATGTCCTGCCATTCACCCGGGAACCAGCATGAGCTACAAGACTGGAGCGGACCTCACCGAGGAAGCGCGCGGCCGGATCACGGAAGTCACGCCGGCAGAGGTGAGCGCGCTGCGGGAGCGCGGGGAGAAAGCCGTCTATCTCGACGTGCGCGAGCCCAACGAATGGAACCTCGGCAGAATTCCGGGCGCCGTGTTCCTGCCGCGTGGCCAGCTCGAATCGAAGATCGAGGATGTCGCTCCGCGCGACGCCCGCGTGATCATCTACTGCGCGCGCGGGAATCGCTCCGCGCTCGCGGCCGACACCATGCAGCAGATGGGCTACGACAACGTCGCTTCGATGTCGGGCGGATTCCAGCAGTGGGCTATCGAGGGGCGCGAGGTGGACTCTTGAGGGAGGAATTCGAGATTGCGACGCCGGGCGGAAGGACAGTGCGCGGGGATTTCTATCCGGTCGATGGCGCGCTGAACGGAGTCGTCATCTGTCACGGCTTCAAGGGGTTCGCGCGCTGGGGCGCATGGCCGCTGCTCGCCGCGGCCCTGAACGAGCGGGGGCTGAACGCCATCGCGTTCGACTTTTCGGGCAGCGGCGTGGGCGCGGATCGCGAGAGCTTCACCGAGCTCGAGGCTTTCGCGAGCAACACGTACAGGCGCGAGCTCGAGGATTTGAACGCGGTCGTCAACCATGCGACGACGCAGGGATGGACGTCGCGCGATTGCGGGTTGTTCGGGCATTCCCGTGGCGGCGCGACCGCGATCTTCTTCGCGTCGGATTCGGATCGCGTGTGTTGTCTCGCCACATGGGCATCGATCGCGACGATCGAGCGGTGGACGGGTGATCAGATCCGCGACTGGCACGAGCGCGGCTATACCGAGGTCGTGAACAGCCGCACGAACCAGGTGATGCGGATCGACAAGTCCGCGCTGATTGAGTGTGTGCGCGAGTCGCGCTACGGGCTCGACGTCGAGCGCGCCGCCGAGCGCGTCCGGGCGCACTGGCTGATCGTCCACGGCTCCGCGGACGACGTCGTTCCCGTGAGCGACGCACACATGCTGGCGAAGGCGAATTCGCGCGGCGACCATGGGATGGTCGCGGAGCTGCAGATAATCGAGGGGGCGAATCACGCATTCGGCGCGTCGCATCCGCTGACTACGGTGCCCGAGCAGCTGAAGGAAGTGATCGGCGAGACCGCCGACTTTTTCGTTCGCGAGCTTGCACGGGGTCACAGTAGTTGAAATGAGTCTCGACCGCACGCTCGCTGACCCGGAAGTCGTCAGGATCGCGCGCTCGCTTGCCAGTCGGCCAGGGTTGACTGGCTCGCATGATCCGGAGGCCCGCCCCGCAGCCGTCGCACTGGTGTTGCGGGCGGTGGAAATGCGCGGTCTCGAGCTGCTGTTCATCCGCCGAGCCGAATACGCGGAAGATCCGTGGAGCGGGCAGGTGGCCTTTCCCGGTGGACGGCACGAGCCGGGGGACGAATCACTCGAGCGCACGGCGATTCGCGAGACGTGGGAAGAGACGGGGATCGATCTCGCCGCCAGCGGCGCTGTACTCGGCGCGCTCGACGACGTCCGGCCGAACACGCTCGTCCTTCCGCGGGTCGTCGTCCGGCCGTTCGTGGCCGCGGTGTCCGCCGATGCGGAGATAAGGGAGAGCGGGGAGGTGGCGGAGGCGTTCTGGGTTCCGCTCGATGCGCTCCGGGAGGAATCGGGGTGGGGCGAAACAGAAGTAACGGCGGGCGGGATAGCGAGACGGGTACGCGCGTTTCAGCACGGAGACCACACGGTTTGGGGGATGACCGAGAGGATCGTCAGGCAGCTGCTCGGCAGGCTTTGATTCATCGCGCGGTGGCGCTTTAGTACACCTTGCTGTTTGATTTAGGCAGACCTAACTTCTGGGTACAGGTGCCCATACAACCAGATCACGCACTTGGCTGCTCCTGTTAAACCGCCGCACGACTTGAAGATGCACGTCGATCCGCCCGCGGACGCGGGCTGGAGGCACGCCCGGCTCGCCCCGTCGCTGGCGGAAGTTTACCGGACCATACCGATCACCGGCGGGAGCTGGTGGCGGAAGATGCTGGCATTCGCCGGCCCGGGATATCTGGTCGCGGTCGGCTACATGGACCCGGGCAACTGGGCGACCGATCTGGCCGGCGGAGCGCAGTTCGGGTACGCGCTGCTCAGCGTCATCCTGATGTCGAACCTGATGGCGGTCCTCCTCCAGGGGCTGTCATCCAAGCTTGGCATCGTGACGGGCCGCGATCTGGCGCAGGCCTGCAAGGATCACTACTCCAAGCCCGTCTCGTTCATCCTCTGGATCCTGTGCGAGGTGGCGATCGCGGCGTGCGATCTCGCGGAAGTGATCGGTACGGCGATCGCGCTCAACCTGCTGTTCGGAATCCCGCTGACGTGGGGGATCGGCATCACCGCACTCGACGTTCTCCTCGTTCTCTATCTGCAGAACAAAGGGTTCAGACTCCTGGAAGCGCTGGTGATCGTGCTCGTCGGCACGGTCGGCGTCTGTTTCGCCTTGCTGATCATCAAGGCGCAGCCGCCGGTAGCGGGCGTGATGTTCGGCTTCGCCCCGCCCGCCGAGCTGCTGAACAATCCAGCGATGCTGTACATCGCGATGGGCATCCTCGGCGCGACAGTGATGCCGCACAACCTCTATCTGCACTCGTCCATCGTGCAGACCCGGAGGTACGAGCAAACCGCGGCGGGGAAAAAGGAAGCGGTCAAGTTCGCCTTCATCGATTCGACGATCGCACTGTCGTTCGCGCTGTTCATCAACGCGGCGATCCTTATCGTGGCGGCCGCGACTTTTCACAACACGGCCAACGCCGACGTCGTCGAGATACAGGACGCGTACAAGCTGTTGACTCCGCTGCTCGGTGCCGGTGCCAGCACGATGTTCGCGCTCGCGCTGCTCGCTTCCGGGCAGAATTCCACGCTCACCGGGACGCTCGCCGGGCAGATCGTGATGGAGGGGTTCCTGAACATCCGGCTGCGGCCATGGCTGCGCCGGTTGATCACGCGGGGGATCGCCATCGTGCCGGCAGCAATCGTGGCCATCATCTACGGCGAAAGCGGGACGGCGCAGCTGCTCGTGTTCAGTCAGGTCATTCTGAGCATGCAGCTCTCATTCGCGGTCGTTCCGCTCGTGCAGTTCACATCGGACAAGGCGAAAATGGGCGAGTTCGCGAACCCGCTCTGGCTCAAGGTGTTGGCGTACTCCATTGCGTTCGTCATCGCGTCGCTTAACATCTGGCTTCTGGTGCAGACAATGGCGGGCGTCGGCGGGGGAGGATAGGCGATGTACAAGCGGGTTTTGGTCCCGGTCGAGAATTCGGAGTACGACGCAACGATCCTCGAGCACGTGGCGCGGCTGGCCAAGCTGTGCGGCTCGTCCATCGTGATCATCCACGTGGCCGACGGGTGGGTGGCACGGAATATCCGTCAGCTCGATCTCCGTGAGTCAGAAGAGATGAAGGGCGACCTGGAGTACATCGAGCGGATCGCGGCGTCGCTGCGGGAGCAGGGGCTCGCCGCGGAGTCGGTACTCGCGAGCGGCGAGCCCGGGCAGGAGATCAGCGCCGCCGCGGAGCGCGAAAAGTGTGACCTGATCGCGATGTCCACGCACGGGCACAAGTTCCTCAACGACGTGCTGCGCGGGAGCGTGGCGAACGCGGTGCGGCACAGCTCGACGGTTCCCGTGCTGCTGGTGCGAGGAATGCCACGGGGACAGGGCCCGGTTCAATGAGCAGAAGCCCGGCGCCCGATTCCGCGAAGCGCGACTCGCTCAAGGAAAAGGAATCCGTCATTACGGGCCCCGCCGAGGATTATCTCAAGACGATTTACGAGCTGGAGCTGGCGGGGGGCGCGGCGTCGACGAACGACATCGCGCAACGGCTGTCGTTCGCCCCGGCGTCGGTCACCGGGATGATCCGGCGTCTCGCGGAGCACGGATTGCTGGCATACGAACGGTACCGCGGCGTGACGCTCACCATCGCCGGAAGACGCGCCGCGCTCCGCACCCTGCGGCGGCATCGGATCATCGAGTCGTATCTCGTGGAGACGCTCGGCTACCGCTGGGACAACGTGCACGACGAAGCGGAGCGTCTGGAGCACGCCGCATCGGAAGAGCTGATCGACAAGATGGCGGCCGCGATCGGGGAGCCCGTGGTGGACCCACATGGCGCGCCGATCCCGACGCGGGAAGGAACGGTGGACGAGACACAGTATTGCTCGCTCGCCGACCTCGGGCCCGGGCACCGGGTCGCGGTGGTGCGGGTGAGCGACGACGATCCCGAAGTGCTGCGCTACCTGGCGGAGCTGGGGATCATGCCGGGCGTATCGCTCGCGGTGCTGGCGTGCGAGCCGTTCGACGGGCCGATCACTCTCTCGATCGGAGATGAGCGGATTTCGATCGGCGCCCCGCTCGCGGCGCAGGTGATGGTGGACATGATCGGAGACACGCAGGCGCCATCGCATTAGGGCGGCTTCGGCTGTGGATTGCGATTGGCCAGCGCGGCTGCATCTCCTGCGTCGCCTACGCTTCGCTAAGACGGCGACTTCGGAGATACAGCCACGCTGGCCAATCGCAATCCCCCTCCGGACAGCAATAGTCGCGGGCGACAGCGTAATTTTGAGTGCATGCTCGGCAACGTTCGCGTAGGCACCCAGGGCTGGAACTACGAAGCGTGGGAGGGGCCGTTCTATCCCGCCGGCACGCGCGCGTCGGATTTCCTGTCCGTGTACTCGCGCGCGTTCGACACCGTCGAGGTGGACTCGACTTTCTACGCGATTCCGGCGCAGACCACTGTTCAGAGCTGGGCCGAGCGCACGCCGCCGGGGTTCGCGTTCGCGCTCAAGCTGCCGCAGGAAGTGACGCACGAGCAGCGGCTGCGCGACACCACCGGCGCCACGGAGCTGTTCTTCGAGCGCGCTCGCGCGCTCGGCTCGAAGCTCGGGCCCACGCTCGTGCAGCTCGGACCCGATTTCGCGCCGTCGGAGCTGCCCGCGCTGATCGACTTTCTCCAACGCCTGCCGCGTGATCTGCAAGTGGCGGTCGAGTTCCGGCACCGCGGCTGGATGAACGACGGGATATACGCGCTGCTGCGCGAGCATAACGTCGCGCTCGCGCTCGTGGAAGGGCGGTGGATTCCGCGCAAGACGATGCTCGCGCTCGCGCAGAAGCCGACCGCGGACTTCGCGTACATAAGGTGGATGGGCCCGAACCGCGACATCGTGGATTACTCGCGTGTGCAGGCCGACCGAACGCGGGAGATCGAGCTATGGCGCAACGCGCTCATCTCGCTCGCGGCGAGCGTTACGATCGTGTACGCGTACGTCAACAATCATTTCGCGGGTCATGGTCCCGCGAGCGCGCGCGACATCCAGCGCGTGGTCGGTCAGAATCCTGTAGCTCCGGAAACGATCGGCGAACAGCTCCTGCTATTTTGAGCACCCGCGAGAAAGTTCTCGTGGGAGTCGCGCTGGTGTTCGCGACGCTGTTTGTGCGGCTGGGATTCTGGCAGATCGACCGACTGCGGCAGCGACAGGCGTACAACGCGCCGATCGAGTTGCGCCTTGGACTACAGCCAGTGGAGCTGCGCAACATTCCCCGCGATCTCGAGCAGGCGAGGCACCGCCGCGTCCTGGTGACCGGCGAGTACGACTACGCGCATGAGATCGTGCTGACGCTGCGCTCCCGCCAGGGCTCTCCGGGGGTGAACCTGCTGACTCCGCTGAGAGTTGCGGGCAGTGACACGGCGGTTCTCGTCAACCGCGGCTGGATATACGCGCCGGATGGCGTGGCCGCGGACACGAAGCCATGGCGCGAGCCGGATCCCCAGGGTGCGGTGGGCTTCGTTCGTTTGCTGGAAACCGGCGACGCCAAAGGCGCTCGCTCCACGGGAAGGTCCAACGCCGTCCGTCGCCCGCACCTGTCGACGGTCGCCGCGATGCTGCCGTACCCGGTGGCACCCTACTATCTGGTTTTGACCTCTCCCGGCTCCGACCTCGAGCGCACGCCGCCGCGGGTTCCCCCGCCGGCGCTGGACGAGGGGAGTCATCGGAGCTATGCGGTGCAGTGGTTCACGTTCGCAATGATCGCGGTCGGGGGGGTGGCGATCCTCGTGCTGAGGATGCGACGGGTGATTGGTGACTAGTGACTAGTGACTAGTAACAACCCTGATAGAAAAACCGCGGCAATTGTGGTAACTACTCAGCAGCCGTGCGGTCCTTACCAGTCACTAGTCACCAGTCACTAGTCACCACCATCATGCACTCTTCAGCATCCGAGCAGGACGCCCGCGACGTCGCCGAGTCGGCGCGGGAAACCGAGTGGGCGCATCCCAGCTTCGTGCGCGAGCTGTTTCTCGGCAGGTTCCGGCTCGATCTCATCCATCCGCATCCGGTCGATGATCCCGCGGAGACGGAACGCGCAGCGCCGTTTCTCGCGAAGCTGCGGAGCTTCATGGAGCGAGTTGACTCCAACGAGATCGACAGGACCGGGGAGATCCCCGAGCCGCTGGTGCAGGAACTGCGTGACATGGGCGCGTTCGGGATCAAGATCCCGAAAGAATACGGCGGGCTCGGTCTGTCGCAGCTCACCTATACGCGCGCGATGCAGATGGTCACGTCGAAGGATGGTTCGCTCGTAGCGATCTTGTCGGCGAGCCAGTCGATCGGACTGCCGCAGCCGCTCAAGCTGTTCGGAGACGACACGCAGAAGCAGAAGTATTTCCCGCGCCTCGCGCGGGGCGCGATATCGGCGTTCGCGCTGACGGAAGTCGATGCGGGCTCCGATCCGGCCAACATGACGACCACCGCGACGCCATCGGCAGACGGCACCCACTTCATTCTCAACGGAGAGAAGCTCTGGTGCACCAACGGTACGCGCGCCGAGCTGTTGGTCGTAATGGCGCGCACGCCCGACGTGGTGGTCGATGGAAAGCCGCGCAAGCAGATCACCGCGTTCATAGTCGAGACATCGATGCCAGGCGTCACGGTCGCGCAGCGCCTGCACTTCATGGGACTCAAGGCGATCGAGAACGGGTTGATGCGCTTCGAGAACGTGCGCGTGCCACGCGAGAACATTCTCGGCGAGGAAGGGCGCGGACTGAAGCTCGCGCTGGTGACGCTGAACACGGGGCGGTTGACTCTTCCCGCGGGGGCAGCCGGCGCGGGCAAGCAGATGATCAACGTCGCGCGGACGTGGGCCAACGAGCGCGTGCAGTGGGGGCAGGCGATCGGCAAGCACGACGCCGTGGCGCAGAAGATCGCGCGCATGACGGCTACGACGTTCGCCATGGAAGCGGTCGCCGAGCTCTCGACGATGCTGTACGAGCGGGGGAATTACGACATCAGGCTCGAGGCCGCGATCGCGAAGCTGTACAACACCGAGGCGGGGTGGCGGATCGTGGACGACACGCTGCAGATCCGCGGCGGCCGCGGGTACGAGACGGCGGCGTCGCTGATGAGTCGCGGCGAGCCGGGAGTTCCCGTCGAGCGGGCGATGCGTGATTTCCGCATCAACCTGATCTTCGAAGGGTCGTCGGAGATCATGCGGCTGTTCATCGCGCGCGAGGCCGTGGACCACCACTTTTCGCTGGCGTTCGACGTGGTGAATCCCAAGCTCAGCACCAGGCGCAAGCTGCAGGCGCTGCGTCGCGCGATGCCATTTTACGCGACGTGGTATCCCTCCCGCTGGCTTCCGTCGAAGCAGGTGACGAGCTACTCGGAGTTCGGGCGGCTCTCCGGTCACGTGCGGTACATCGAGCGCGCCACGCGCCGGCTGGGGCGCGCGCTGTTTCATGCGATGGTGCGGTTCGGTCCCAAGCTCGAGAAGCGGCAGATGGTGTTGTTCCGCGCGGTGGACATCGGGGCGGAACTGTACGCGATGTCAGCTTCCTGCGTGAGGGCGAAGATGCTGGCCGACGCCGGGAACGAACGGGCGGTCGAATTGGCGGACGTGTTCTGTCGCGAGGCGCGCGATCGGATCAAAGCGAAGTTCGACGAGCTGTACGGGAAGCACGACGCGGCTCTGTACCGGCTCGCGATGCAGGTCCTGAGAGGTGAGCACGAGTGGCTGGAGGCAGGCATCGTTTCAGCGGTGCAGTGGCCCCCGGGTATGGACAGGGAATCCAAGTCTGGAGTGCACCAGTAACGAGTGTGCCGGTTCCGAGGTTACTTCCTGCCGGCTCTCTCGGTACTGCTGCACTCCCCACTTGGATTCCCTCTCAATGCCATCGAACCTGCAAGCGAAAAAAACGGCGCCCCGAAAGGCGCCGTTTTTACGCGAGCAAGCTCCGCCTAGATTGTGGAGCCCGTCGGTGCGACTGTGTCCGGCTTGGCCATGAATCCGAAATACAAAAGCGGCACCGCCAGCACGACGTGCAGCCAGATGTCGTTGCCGCCGAGCGGGACGAATCCGAACCCGTTGGGGGACAGGAACCCGACGACGATGAGCACGGCGTAGATGATCCCGGCGATCTGACAGAACTGCTTGGCACCGGTCCCGGAGCGCGACGCGGCGAGACCCCAGATTCCGAAGACCAGGTGCACGATGTTGTGCAGCAGGTTGACTGGGAACATCCCCAGCACCATCGGCGCCATGGCGGGATCTGCTTCCATGTTCATGCCGCCAGTGTAGAACCCGGCGAGCGCTGCCAGGACGAACACCACACCGAAAATCTGTGCAACCCGCTGGACCGTCGTCATCTGCTGTCTCCTGTCGTTTACTTGCAGGGAAAGAGGCGAACGTGGTCGGGGGTAAGCCCGATTCAGACCCTATAGTAGGGCGAACCGGTTGTTTCCGCTACAGTAGAATGCCGCTCAGCAGGAACAGGGCGACGCTGAAGTAGATCGTCAGTCCCGTCACGTCTACAAGTGTAGCGACGAGCGGCGCCGAGGCGCTGGCGGGGTCGAGACCCGCGCGGCTCAGCACGAACGGCAGCATCGAGCCAGCCAGCGAGCCGAATGCGACGACTCCGATGAGCGAGGTGCCTACGGTCAGGGCAACGAGCAGGTAATGCTCGCCATAGTCCCACAGCCCAAGCTGCTGCCAGATGACGATGCGCAGCACGCCGAGCCCGCCAAGGACGAGTCCGAGCACGAGTCCGAGCGGCAGCTCTCGACGCGCGATCCTCCACCAGTCGGCGAGGGTGACTTCGCCGAGCGCCATGGCGCGGATGATGAGCGACGTGGCCTGCGATCCGGAGTTGCCGCCCGAGCTGATGATGAGCGGGATGAACAGCGTCAGTATCAGTGCATGCGTCAGCTCGCCCTGAAATCGCTGCATCGCGGAAGTCGTGAGCATCTGCCCGACGAACAGAGCGGACAGCCACACGACGCGCTTGCGGATCATTGCCGAGAAGCCGATCTGCAGGTATGGCTCGTCGAGCGCTTCCATTCCGCCGAACTTCTGCGCGTCCTCGGTATGCTCCTCGACCATGGCGTCCATCGCGTCGTCTACGGTGACGACTCCGATGATGCGGTCGGAATCGTCCACGACCGGGAGGGCTACGAGATCGTAATTGGAGGTGAGGCTGACCACCTCCTCGCGGTCCGCGGTCGCGGACACGCTCACGACCTCCTCCCACGCGATGTCCCTGATCTTCGCGCCCTCGGCGGCCGCGAGCAGCTCGCGGAGCGAGAGCACGCCCTTGAGGACGCCGTGCTCGTCGGTGGCATAGATCGCGTGCATCGCTTCGCGGCGCCCCGCGCGCGCGATGCGCCGCACGCTCGCGAGCGCCGCCTCGACTGTCGTGTCCTCGGGAACGGAAACGAACTCGGTCGTCATCAGTCCGCCGGCGGTGTCCGGCTCGAACGCCAGCAGCCGCTCGGTCTCTTCCCGCGCCGCCTTCGGGATCTCGGAGAGGATGTCCTCATACGTCTCCTCTTCCAGCTCTTCGAGCGCGTCGGCGCGGTCGTCGGGCGTCATCTCCGCGACGAGGCGCGCCGCCTGCGGCGTAGACATCTCCTCCAGCACTTCGGTGCGGAGGTCGTCGCTCAGGTACTCGAGCACGTCGGCCGCGCGGTCGGCCGGAAGCGCGCCGAGCAGGGCGAGCACGCTCTCGCGCGGCAGCGCCTCGACTATGTCAGCGAGGTCGGCTGCGTGGATCTCCTCCGTCTCGGCGGCGAGGCTGTGCGGGGAGCTCTTGAGCAGCTCCTGGATGTCGGGTACCAGCAGCGCGGCGAGAGTCCGGTGCTCGGAGGTATTCATCAGAGCTGCGGAAGGATGCGGCGGTTCTCGTCCGTGCCGGCCACGGTGTAGCCCGCGGTCTCGACGGCTTCCTTCAGTGCGGCGAGCGTGACGGTGCCGTCGTGCTCGATCTCGGCAGTGCCCACTTTCACGTCAGCCCGCGCGATCCCCGGTACGCCCGAGAGCGCGGTGAAGACGGCGCGTGTGCAGTGCGCGCAGGTCATTCCGGAGATCCTGATGGTGGTGACCATGGCGCAGGTCTACTTGGGCTCGCCCGCGCTTGGTCCGTACACGCTGGGGACCGCGACATCCAGGCCCTTGAAGATTTCCGCCATCCAATCGGGCATTTGGGCAACGTGCGAAGCGAGCTGTCCCAGGGAAGATGATTTCGCATGCGGCTTCCACGTGAGCTTGCCCCCGGGGACTCGCTCGAGAACCCTGCGCGTCGTGCCCATCTCGAGATCAAACTCGGCGAGGTAATACTGGGTGGCAGTCATGAAGCGTAAACTGCCCTTTTGCGGAGATATTGGCTAGCGTTTCTGGATGACAGAAAATCCCGGCAGGACACGCGTTGCTTTTGTAGGGCTCGGAGCGATCGGCGCGCCGATGGCGCGGCACGTGGCGAAGCAGTTCGATCTGGTGGTATGGAGCCGGTCGCGGGCGAAGGCCGATGCGTTCGCTCGGTTGGCCGGGGGGAGCGCGGTCGCTACGCCGGGCGACGCCGCCAGGGGCGCTTCGGTGATCATCACCTGTCTACCGACCTCGATGGAGGTGGAGGAGCTGGTTTTCAGCGAGCACGGTCTTGCAAGCGGGATGTCGCGCGGGGTCGTGCTGGTCGATTGCACGTCAGGCGATCCGCACGCGAGCCGCGAATTCGCCGAGCGTCTCGCTGCGCAGGGTGTGGATTTTCTGGACGCGCCCGTGAGCGGGGGGGTCGTGGGCGCCGAAGCTGGCAAGCTGACCGTCATGTGCGGCGGGGACGCGGCCGTCCTCGAGCGAGTGCGTCCTGTCCTTCAGTCGTTCGGTGCGAAGATAATTCTGTGCGGGCCGACCGGCGCGGGTCACGCGATCAAAGCGTTGAGCAACGCGCTGCTCGCGATCCATCTGTGGTCGACTGGAGAAGTTCTCGTCGCCGCTGCAAAGGCTGGCGTCGCGCCGGCGATAGCGCTGGACGTGATCAACGGATCAGCGGGTCGCTCCAACTCCTCGGAGAATCTGATCCCGCAGCGCGTTCTTACTCGCGAGTTCCCGCGGACGTTTCGCCTTGCGCTGCTCGACAAGGACCTGCGCATCGCGGAATCGATCACGCACGAATCGGGTACGCCTGCGCGATTCGTCGAGCTGTCGCGTGAGCTGTTCGCCCGTGCGCACGCCGAGCTAGGCGATGAGGTGGATCACACGGAGGCGCTACGAGTGCTGGAGCGCCAAGCCGGGGTGGAGATTCGAGACTAGAGACGCACCCCTAGCGTGAGCACCAAAATTCCTCGAGAAGTCCCAAGTCGCTTGGCGAAGGCGACGTACCGGAGGTCGAGCGATGCACGGTGCTGCGGTCCGAGGTTCCAACCGGCACCGATCACGGCGGCGGGCGTAGTTATTTTTGGATTGCCATCTGTAATGTCCCCTACGAATTCAGCACCGGCGAGAGCACTCAGTGGCGACTGCCTCGCAGCTGGAGCGCGGAAGTGCACGCGGAGGCTGAACCCGTCACGGAAGGCCACAGGGTCTGCAAAGCTTGTTGGCGAGCCCAAGTCCGCAAAAGACCGGATCAGCGATGCTCCGGCCTCCATGTCGACGGGTCCGATCGTATTCACCATGGTGCCGAAGAACTCGAGCGACTCGTGATAGTTCCAGCCGCGGTCGCGGGTGAGCATCGTTCCGAACCCAATCCGCGCTTGCGGCCGTTGCCCGCTTGCAACCGTGGCGCACGTGAGGATCGCCGCGAACACCGGTAATATCGCGGGGCGCAACGATCGCGGACGCACGCTATTCAGAGGGAGGAGTCGAGGACATAGCAGGCGCAGGCTGCACCGCCGGCCTTGCCGGACGCGATACCGGCGCCGGAACAGGCGCCCTGTTCACCGGCACCGGCGGCGACTTCTTGCGCGACACCAGTGTCCGCTCGAGACCGGGCGCAAAGATGTCGTAATTGGCGCCCGGGTGCCACAGCACCCAGCCGTCGTATCCGGCGTCGTACACTGCCTGCTTCTGGGCGCGGATATGCTCAGCGCCGTACTTCGGCTGGCCGAGCGAGAATGCCTGGAGCCATGGGCGCACATGCTCGCCCTTTACGCCGATCGCTTCGTTTCGCTCGCGCGCACGAGAGATCGCCGCGTGAATGATCCTATACGGCTCCGCGTTGGGGCGCGCGATGCCGAACGAGCCGCGCGGGTAGTGGGACGGATAAACCATCGGTAGCACGACATCGGTCACTTTCGCGATCGACTCCCACTGCTGCCCGATCTCGAGCGCGCCGTTGACCGTGGTCACGAGGCCGAAGATGTCGGCTGTCGTGCGGATGCCCGATCTCGCGTAGCGCGTGCGCGCCGCGCCGAGGAACTCGGCGAGCACCTGCGGTTTGGTGCGGCTATTGGCTCCGGGGAAAACCTGCTGTGGCAGAGACTTGTACGGCTCGGGGAATCTGATGTAATCGAACTGGATTTCGCCGAAGCCCATTTTGATGGCCTCGTCACCGACGCGGAAGTTGTACTCCCATATCTCGTTGGAGTACGGGTTCACCCACGTCAGCCCCTCGCGGTCACGCCATGGCGAGCCGTCGGCTTTGCGAATCGTGTGCGTCGGGTTCATCCGCGACGCGACGGAATCCTTGAACACCACGATTCGCGCGATCGGAAGAATCCCGTGCGCGCGCAGGGAATCGACCCACGCTTTCAGGTTCGCGGCCTTCGTCATCGTGCCCGCGTTCTTCTGCAGCATCGGATCGCTGGACACGAAGTTGAGTCCGAACTCGTCCTTGATGTCGATGACGAACGCGTTGATCTCGGTCGAATCAGCGAGCGCAATCAGCTTCTTGAGCTTCGCCGAGCTCTGCACCGAGAACCGGTTCAGGTACAGTCCGCGGATCGGCGTGTTCGCGTCGCGCTGGAGCCGAAGCACTTCGGCCGAGCCTGTGGCGGATCCCGCCTGCGCCGGCTGGCTGTCGGAGGACACCGTGGCCTCGGATCCCACCTGCGACGCGGCGATCGAGTCGATGCCGGAGCCGAGCGCGGCGGCATCGCGGCCACTGGTGCATCCGGTCCACAGAAACAGTGATGCGACCACGAGAGCCAGGGAAGTCGTCCGTCTATATGAAAGCACTTTTCGTTGTTGTTCGTCGGTGAAGTTGGGGAGCCGGACGATCGCCGGGCGCGCGAAAGCTATGCAGTATATTTGCCAGCGGAGCCCTTCCTTGTTACCCGGCCTGTGGCGGCGGTTTCGCTGATTACCCGGATATTGACGGAATTGCCTGGCACTGACAGGACGAGCACGGTGGCCGCGACGCATCACGAGACGTCCATGCTGATGATGCCGCACCACGAGAACGTGCTGGGAAACGTGTTTGGCGGCGTGGTCCTCTCGATGATCGATACCACCGCGGCGGTCTCGGCGATGCGCCACGCCCGCACTCCCTGCGTCACGGTCTCCGTGGACAGGGTGGATTTCCGGGAGCCGATCCACATCGGTGAGCTGCTGACGATGAAGGCGAGCGTCAACTACGTGGGCAAGACCTCGATGGAAGTCGGCGTGCGGGTCGAGACGGAGAATCTCCTTACGGGCGAGCGACGGCACACCAATTCGTGCTATGTGACTTTCGTCGCGATGGGCGCCGACGGGCGGCCGGTGAAAGTGGCGCCGATCAAGCCGGAGACCCCCGACGAGGAGCGCCGGCACGCGGCCGCGCAGGAGCGGCGGCGCAGGCGCCTGGAGGAACGGCACGCGGAAGGGAAGCGGGAGGGCTGACGCATGAGCTCGGCGGTCGAACCGGCGCGGATTTTCACGATCGAGCAGGCCAACCGGATGCTGCCATTGGTGCGACGGATCGTGGAAGACATCGTCCAGGATTACGCCCGGTGGCGGGAGCAGGTCGGGGTTCTGGAAGTGGTCGCCGCGGGTCGTCTCGGTGACTCCCCGCCGAACGAAGCCGAAAAGGTGGAACAGGACGCGCAACGTCTGGCGGCCGATATCGAGCGGTATGTCAGCGAGCTGAAAGAGCTGGGGGTCGACTTCAAGGGGTTCGACGAGGGGCTGGTGGATTTCCCGGCAGAGCTCGACGGACGGCGGGTGTATTTATGCTGGAAGCTGGGGGAAGACGCGGTCGTGCATTGGCACGACGTCGACGCCGGGTACGCCGGACGACAGAAACTGCAGCTACCAGCTAACAACCAATAGCCAACGGCCAATAGCTTTCAGCCATGAAAATGAAGCCATTCCAGGGACCCGACGGCACGAGCTGGGGGGTTGAAGTGAAGGTGCCGGGGGCCAGCAATGCGATGATCGTGTTCCATCATCCGGCGGGGAAGACCGCGCGGAACGACAGGTATGCGTGGATCAACTGGAGCGGACCGGAGTCGCGCAGCGTTACGTCGCGAGTCTCGGCTGAGCGGGTGCTGGAGAAGCTGGACGACGAGAATCTCGCCGGCCTCTTTCGGCGGTCGTTTCCGATCTCAAGACCGGCGGTCGCGCCGCCGGCTCTCGTCGGCGACTAGTTCAAGGGGTCGAACGGTCGGACAGGTATCCCCTTCGCGCGCTACGCTGGCTCGCGCTACGCTGGCTTGCGCTACGCGCTCGCTCGCTAAGACGCGCGCTGCGGGGATACCTGTCCGCGCCCGTTCGACCCC
>JBKJKB010000282.1:0-4133 GCA_046597675.1 Gemmatimonadaceae bacterium | reverse complement strand
CGATCCGCAGCACGCGCTCGAGCCGCACCCGGCGTCGGCGCTCGTCGTGCCGTCGGTGACGGCCTTCGCGACGCGGCCATACTTGTCCTGCACTTCTCTCCTGATGTCCTGCGCGTTAGTAGCGGTACTCATTGCTCCCCCAATATGGCGCTGATAGCCGATAGCTGATAACCGCTTCATCCGCAGCACTCCCCTTTCAGCCCGCGCCGCGGCTTGATGGACGTCAGAAACCGCCCCGCCTCCTCGATCGCGTCGCGGTTCAGAGAGTAGTGGACCCAGCGGCCCGCGCGACGATCGGATATCAGCCCCGCGTCCTTGAGGACTTTCAGATGGAAAGAGAGCCGGGACTGCGCGGCGTCCAGCGCCTCTGTCAGCTCGCACACGCACCGCTCGCCTCCGGTGAGGCGCATGACTATCCCCAGCCTGGTGGCGTCCGACAGGGCGTGAAACCACCGCGTTGCCTGAGTGGGGTCTGTTACACTATCAGTTGACATGGACCAATGATACATCAATTTTGATTGATGTGTCAAGAGGGCGTGCGGGGCGGCTATACGGCTAGACGTCCTGACTATATCGCAGCGCCGAGACATTCAGCGCAGCTTCGACGGCGGCAAGGAGCGTTTCTTTGTCGAAAGGCTTGGCAAGAAATCCGACATCCTTCCCCTCCGCGCGGCTTCTTGCGATCTCACCGCCGGTGTAGCCTGACATGTACACCACGGAAACCGGCTTCTCTGCAAGCAGCCGGTCGAACAGCTCTCGACCCGACATGCCAGGCATGACGAGGTCGGTCAGTAGAAGGTCGATCCTGCCGCCATGCGTGCCAACTAGCGCGAGCGCCGCGTGTCCGGAGTTGGCGACCATGACCTCCGCACCAACGGCCCGCAACATTCTGGCCGCCAACTTCCCGATTGCATCGTCATCGTCGACCACGAGCACAGTAGCTCCCGAGAACCGGCCGACGGGCTCCGGCTTCTCTTCGGCGACCACCTCGGGGAGGTGAATGTGAAAGGCACTGCCTTTGCCGAGTTCACTGTCGACGGTCACAAACCCGTGGGCCTTCTTCGTGATCCAGTGCACCGTGGCGAGTCCGAGTCCCGTGCCGGTCTCTTTCGTAGTGAAGAAAGGATCGAAGATCTGGCGTCGCGTCTCGTCGTCCATGCCGACCCCGGTATCGATGACCGAGAGCACTGAGAACACCCGGGAACCCTGCCCCGTTTCCGCACGCGATTGTTCTCCGCGCTTGACCGCGAGAGTCACGCGCCCGCCCCGCGGCATCGCACCCTTCGCATTGACCACCAGATTAACAACTATCTGCTCCAGCTCGCCGCGGTCGACGTTGACGAGGGCGGGCCTTTGGGCGTTGACTTCGATTTCCACCGAAGTGCCGACAAGGGGCCGCAGCATTGGAACGGTTTGGTCCACGACGTCGCAGAGATCGACTATGGCAGGGTGCGCGACTTTGGCCTTACTGAAGGACAACAGCTGCCGGGTGAGTCGCTCGCCTCCCGCGGCCGCCTGTTCGATCTCATCGAGTCCGTCCACGCGCACGTTCATGTCCGCCAGATCTTCCTTAACCATCGACGTGGCGGCCGTGATAACCGCCAGCAGATTGTTGAAGTCGTGCGCGATGCCTCCGGCGAGCTTCCCGACAGCTTCGATTTTCTGCGTCTGCCGGAAGAGGTTCTCCGTTTCTTCCTGCTCAGTCACGTCGCGAGCGTTGATGATCACGCCGCCCACCACGGGCTCATCCAGCAGGTTCTGGCCGATTACGGCAAAAGTCCGCCATCCCCCTGCGGGCAGCTCCAAGCGATAGCGAAAGGACGACGGAGTTCTGGGCCTACTCAGGATCTCTTCGAGAGCAGCTGAAACGGTTGCGCGGTCGTCCCCGTGACAAAGGTCGACGAGCGATTTACCCAGCAGCGCGTCAGTCGAGCGGCGCGTGAGACGTTCCATGGAGCGGCTCGCGTAAGAGATGCTGCCGCTGGCATCCAGAATGAAGATCGCGTCGGAAGCATGCTCCAGCAGTGCGCTGAAGCGGGCTTCGCGCTCGCGAATAGCGGTCAGGACCGCTTCTTTTTCGGCAGCCGAGCTTTTATGCCGCCCTGCTTCCGTCTTCCAGTAGCGCAGCCTGATCCGATGCACTGAAAGAATCGCTGCGGCGAGAAGAAGCAATGCCAGCAAATGAACCAGCGAACGCTCCCACCATCTCGGATCGCGCCGAAAAACCATGGATTGCGTAGCACCCCACGCCCCCATTCGATGACGGGCGCGAACTTCAAAAAGGTGCTGGCGCGGCCCCAGCTGCGTGTAATCGGCGCGTCGTGAAACCCCCGCGTCGACCCAGTCGGGGTCTACGCCCGCGAGCCGATACTGCACAACGAGCGCGTGCGGAGGAGCGAAGGACACGACTCGAAAGGCGATACTGAGCCGCTGAACCTCTGCGCTCAGGTGGACATTAGGATGCGCCGTCACAAGGGAGTCGCCCAGGACGAAGCCGGAAATTGCCACCTGCGGCGGCTGCGCAATCGAAATCCTCGCGGTATCCGTGCTCACCACACCCTTCATTGTGGGGACCAGTATCCCGCCGGTCTCCGTCACCCATCCCGGCGGATCGACGCCAGTATTGGTCTCCCGTGACCGCATGCCGTCGGCTCGTCCGATGTAGTGGCTTTTGACCCGGGAAGGCCGGCCATCGGCCGCGGCCTCGAGTTCCGCGCGGTGAATCATGTAGATGCCCCTGTTCGTCGTCAGCCACATGATCCCCCTGGAGTCCTCCAGAATTCCGTTTACGCCATACTCCGGGAGGCCCGCTTGCTGTCCGAGGTGTACGAGGCGCCCATTGCGCAGGCGCGAGATACCCGGGGCGGATCCGCCGATCCAGACGGAGCCTGACGGACTGGCGTGTAGTGCGAAGATGCTGTTCTTCGCGGCGTCGGCGAACCTCGGTTGCCGTACCAGCCGACCCTTCTGCGCCGCGATCAGTCCGGAACGCGTTCCTATGTACATGGTACCGCCCGAGTCTTCCACCATCGCCTGCACGAAATTGCTTGGCAGCGAATCGGGGCTTCGCAGAAAGCGCCACCTGTTCCCTTCGCGAACCCCGAGCCCTCCGCCATTGCTCCCGATCCACAAGGTGCCGCGCCGGTCTACCCGAATCGTGTTGATGCCGGCGCCTGGAAAGGCGGCGCCGAGATCCACGCGCGTGATTCGCCCCAATCGCATCACATGTAAACCGGTGGGACCGGTACCGATCCAAAGGGCGCCAGTAGGATCTTCATGCAGTGCCGTAACGATATTGGTAGCCAGCCCGTGCGCGGTCGTGAACTGTCGGACCACTCCCGCACGGATCGAATTCAGCCCACCGCCGGCCGTGCCTACCCACACCGTGCCATCGCGCCCTTGAAGCGTGGCGAGCGCAATGTCTGACGATAGTCCCTCGGGCGTCCCTATCACGCTGACCGGAGGATCGTCGATCCGCACCAGGCCGCCACCATTGGTACCCACCCACAGTCCGCCCTCGTGATCACCAGTCAAATCCCAAACAAGATCCGACGGGAGCCCATTCCCGGTTGTGAGGGCTTCCGCTTTTCCTCGGTAGAAGCGGACGAGCCCACTGCCGTTGGTTCCCACCCAAAGCGCCCCGTGGGTTCCGCGGCGGATCACGGTCACAGCCGAGCCGGATCGAATCCAACCAGGGGCTGGCCGGACGTTGCCATTGGTCAGTGTGGCCAGCCCGCCGTTAGCGGTGCCGATCCACACGGTATCCCCCGGCGCAGGGAGCAGGGTATAAATGTGGTGGCTCGGCACCCCATGGGCTTCGGCGTACCGACGCCAACTCCCGGGTCTTCCGACAAACAGCCCGCCGCGCGTTCCGATCAGAAGCTGGCCGCTGGCGTCAGAAATAATGGCATGCACAAACTCCGAGCCCGGGTGCCCGCCGAGGGTGACCTCAGACACGTGCCCATCGGACAGCCGATACAATCCAGCATCGGACGTACCAATCCACAGCGTCCCCCCACCATCGCGGTGGAGGCTTTCCACCGACCCGCCCGGGAGGCCTTCGCGCGCGCCAAATGACTTTATCGACTGCCGCGTTACATGGATGAGCCCGCTCGCCCGGGTTGCGATCCAGA
>JBKJKB010000277.1:0-2619 GCA_046597675.1 Gemmatimonadaceae bacterium | reverse complement strand
ACGTCGACGGGCCTTGGCAGCACCGAGTCGATTGTGAACGCGATGCCCGGCTGCGGCCCCGGCGGCACGCAGTCGTGCCGTCGCGCGTACTCCACCATCGGCGACGGGTTCTGCCCGCGCGGCGCTGGCTGCTGAGGCGGCGGAGCCACGCTCGACGGCTGGCGCGTGTGACATCCCGCGGCGGTGGCGCAGCACGCGAGCACGAGTGCGCACGCGGCACGTAGTGACAGCCGCCGTGGTGGAAGCATTAGAGTCGGCCCCTCACTTCGTCCAGATCACGATGCTGCCGCAGCCGCTCAGCCCGGGCTGGAATTGCGCCGGCACCATGCCGGCCGCGTAAACCTCGATGCCCGCGACCTCGGCCGGGCGTACCCAATCGTTGATGTCGTCAGCACTGAGATCTCTCATGTGGTGGCCGTCGATGTAGACTGCGGGCAAGCAGCGCTCTTCGAAGAGGCCGCGCATGAGTATCACAGTGTCGCCGATCGGGCCGCGATCCACATACAGGCCCGGCACCCGGCTAAGTGCGTCTGACGTGAAGACGGGCTGGTGTCGCGCAATGTCCTCCGGCGTCAGGAAGCGGCCCACACCGTTCTGCTGCCGTCCCGCGAAGCCGCTCAGGTGGCGGTCGCTCAGGCGAGATGCCGTGACCTTCACGGTCTCCAGCACTGCGGCCATCGTGGACAGCGCTGTGCGGATGGGCGGCCCACCCGCCACGACGTCCACTGCTCTGCGCTCGGGATAGAAGCCTACGGCACGGACCTCCAGCATCCGCGTGCCGACTGGCACGTCCACGAGCGTCCACTCGCCCTGTTCATTCGAGACGGTCAGAGGACCGTCGGCGATGCTTACCCGCGCGCCCGCCAGCGGCCTCCCACCCACGGCCGTGACGACGGTGCCGCTCAGCCGTCCGTCGCCCGTGCGTACGCGGCGGGACGAAGGCGCGAGCGTGTCCGCGCGCTGCGTGGCGTCGCCGATCACGACGATCCGCGCGGACCCGAGGTACAGCTCACGGCGCAGGAAGCCCTCCGCCGGGAGGACCTGCACCTCGATGAGGTCGGTGCTGTCCGCGCCGCGGGTGGCGATGAGCGCCACCGTACCGGAGCTCGGCACGTTGCACAGGGAGAACCAGCCGTTCGCCGCTGTGGTCGCGACGCGGCGCGCAATGCGACGCGTGAATCCCACGCGACTCACGGAGAGTTCGATCCACTCCCCGGACACCGTGACTCCAGCAACCGGCGCGCGATCCTGCGCGTCTCGGACTACCCCGATGACGACGGCACCGGAATCCAACGCCGATTGCGGCCCGCATATGGCGGCGCGGAGCCGCGCCGGGGACGGGATCGCCAGGTCAGCGCGCACGCGCGCACGGCCATCGATGTACAGCTCGCGCAGCGGCGCCTCCACACCGAGTGAGTCGAGCATCGGGTGGAAGAAGCCGAGCGTGAAGCGCCCGCCCGGAACGTCGAGAATCGTGAACCGGCCGAGCGAGTCCGACACCGCCGTGCGAACGTAGCTCGCCAAGTTATCCGAGCCCACAAGCTGCACCATCGCGCCCGCGAGCGGTCCGCGGGCGATGCTGTCACGCACGACGCCGCTGACGGTGGCGCCGGGCGCGCGAAAGGTCGTGTCCGGCGCCTGCGCGGCGGCGGGTCGCGCGAGCAGCACGACGAGGAGCGCTCCTGCTGCCCAAATCCTCTGCACTTTTACCTCTCTCGCTCCCCCTGCTTTCGCCAGCAGCTGCCGCAGCCGCGCGCCGCCGACACTAGTCTCAACGGGCCGCCGCTTTTACCTCCACGCCGATCACGCGGAGCTGACCCGAAAGCAGCTCCCACGAATGCGCTGCGTTCTCCAGCCAGAGCGCCTGACCCGGGTGCAGATCGAGGATCGCGCTATTGCCATCCGGCAACGTCAAGCGCGCACGGGCCCTGTCCAGACTGATCAGCACGAACGGCGAGTGCGCGTGCATCGGACTCTTCTCACCGGGCGATGCCAGAACTTCGAATACGCGCACGTGAGCATTCTCCATGATCACGTGATGGTGCGCGGGGTCCACTGTAACCGGGTCGTTGGCCGCGCGCGCGACTGCGCCGGGCGCAGTTCCCTGGCGAGCCGCTTTTACCTCAACGCCGATCACCTCAGCTTGTCCGGACAACAGCTCCCATGAGTGCGCAGCGTTTTCCATCCAGAGCACTTGTGCGGGATGCAGATCGAATATCGACTTGGTGCCGTCCGGCGCCGTCATCCGCAGACGTGCTCTGCCGAGGCTGACAAACACGAATGGCGGATGCGAGTGCATGGGGCTCCGGGCGCCTGGCGAGGCTAGCGCTTGGAACACGCGCACGTGGTCGTTCTCCAGAACCATCTGATGGTGAGTCGGGTCCACTGCAACGGCATCGGGGGCCCTCTGCGCGAATGCGGCCGGGGCGACAAGCAGAAGAGCGGAAAGAACGAGAGCGAAACGGGGCTTCATCAGATGCTCCTGTCTGGGTTTCAATAGACTGCCATGCACTGCCGGATTCGGGTCACGCGGGGTCGCGAGATGCACCCATATACTGACGATAACCCCGTCGGACGGCAATACGCCGCCCCGCGGCTCGAGCTCGTCCCGCTTATCCT
>JBKJKB010000328.1:0-8611 GCA_046597675.1 Gemmatimonadaceae bacterium | reverse complement strand
CTTCACCGCCGCGTCCCCATGAGTCGCGGCCACGCGGGGCATCGAGAGCGAGAGCGTGTGCCCATCCTCGGCAGCCCGCCACCGCTCGTCGTACGTAAACTCCAACCGCCCGTCGTGGAGCCGCACGATCGTGCCGGCTCGTCGGTCTCCCGATATGACGGCGAGGCTTTCGCTCACCTGGTTCGCCGCGTCGCTCTAGCGACGATTGCGTCGATCCGTGAGACTGGCCCTGTATCCCGGACCATGACGGATCGGGCCGTAACGCCCAGTTTAAGGTAGAGTGCCGCGAGCACCTCCAGCACGCGCCCCACCTCCGCACCGCGATTCCCCCGCTCGATCCCGACTATCCACTCTCGCGTGACTCCCGCACGTACGGCTAGCTGTGCTTGTGTCAGTTTTTGCGCGCGCCGTGTCTCGCGTACGACGAGCCCAAGGTCCCTTGCCGAACGGATCTGCATGGAGGCTCCTGTGGGGAATGAGAGCTATACCTCACAAAACCAAAATGTGAGCTAAAGATCATATTATCAAAATGTGAGCTAAAGGTCACATTGTCAAGATGTGAGTTAAGCCTCACACCAATCAGGAGTATTGCGTCTTACCACCTACATGTTTGGCTTCCGTTGGGAAACCGCTTCAGGATCAGCGGCCGATCCGCGATCGCGGGAAGAATGAACGGCGAGATGAGCGTGTAGTATCGCAGCAGGTCGCCTTTGGTGTGGCTCGTCGACTCGAAGAAGACTTTGGCGAGATTGGTGACCGAGAGCGTCCTCCCCTTGCCGTGCTCGCCATGGCGGCAAACGAAACGCCCCGCGGTTCCGCGGGGCGTTAGTCGGTACGGTCGTGCGTCAGGCTATTAACCAGGCTTCGTCACGTCCGCCGCCTGGGGCCCTTTCTGGCCCTGCACGATCTCGAACTCGACCTTGTCGCCCTCCGCCAGGGATTTGAAGCCGCTTCCCTGGATGGCGCTGAAGTGGACGAAAACATCCGGGCCGCCCTCACGCGAGATGAAGCCGAATCCCTTGGCGTCGTTGAACCACTTCACTGTCCCCGTGATCCTTTCCATTTCCATTGCCTCCTGCCTTTCCCGTACGCGCCCGGCTCACGAGCTTGCGGAGCGAGCCGGACTGATCCTACTCAGGCGCGCAATTTTTGTGCACGATCGGAAGTGTTACGCGGCGCCGGCGATATATCGGGCAACCCGTCCGCATTCCTTGCAGGTGAGGGTAACGTGAGTGGTCGCTGGCGGGGGCTCCTGATCGGGGTGGCGGGAAATCGATCCGGAGCAGGAAGGACAGCTCAGCGGCTTGCCATGCCGGTCGTGGGTAATGAGGCTAAGCGCTTGAGCGGGGTTGTACGTCGCGGGACGAGGCTTACGCATTCAAATCCTCCAATAAGCGACGCTCGCAAGCCCCGTAGGAACGGAGCCAAGGTCGCTGCTTCTGTAATCTAACAGCCCCTGGAAGGGCTATAACCAGATGTTCCTGGGGCCGTACCGGAGATGGAATCCGGCGATCGCTGATACCCGAGCTGGGCGCGTGCGTTCCCTCGGGCGGCTATCCTAGGGCGCCCAAGCCTGGTTCGTTCGATCAAGGTCCGGAAACACCCGATCTGAATCGATCTCGATCCGCGCGACGGTCGCGGCATTTTCGACAGCATGAACAGCCCGGGTCTGACCGCGCAGCCATACGTCAACCGGGATCTCCGCCCGTTCGGTCGTTCCGTCCGTTCTGGTTATCACGAGTCGAGCTGGCATCGGCGCCAGGCCGCGGTCTTCGACCGTGACGAGCAGCCGATCACCAGACCGCTCCACGCCGGCGATCGCCTGGTCGAGCGTCCACGTCTCATAGAACCACGTGCGCCAGAACCACGACAGATCACGGCCACTGATGTCGTTGAACGTGTTGAAGAGGTCCTGCGGCTGCGGATGACGGTTGGTCCATCTGCGCCCGTACTCCCGGTACGCGCGCATGAACGTTTCCTGCCCGAGTAGGCCGCGGAGCGCGTGGAGCAGAACCATCGGCTTGTCGTACGCCGCGACAGTACGCGCGGCATCGCGCGTGTAATGATCGCCGTGGCGCATGATCTCGAGCTCGGTGCCCGCGCGCGCGGCTCTATCGTAGGAGGTCCCCATGAGCGTTTCGGGGGATATTCCCGGGAAGAACTCGACCGAGCCGTTCCAGTCGTTGAAGCTCGTCAACCCTTCGTCCTGCCACATGTTCCGTTTCTCGTCGGAGCCGACGATCATCGGAAACCACATATGCGCGATCTCGTGCAGCGTTACGCTCTGGAGCGCGACCGAATCGCGCGGCGAGCCGGTAATGAACGTCGTCATCGGGAACTCCATCCCCCCGCCAACCGTGAGCCCTTCCACCACCGTCATGTGCGGATACGGGTACGGCCAGAGGAAGCGCGACAGGAAGTCGATGGAATGGCGCGCATACCGCGCGGTCTCCCGCCAGAGGGTCCTCTCCGGTCTGTACAGCGCGTGCACGAGCGGGAAGTCTCCAACACCGTCGGCGTTCGCGTCGCCGACGCTGACGCGCGCCGCGTCCCATACGTAGCGACTGCTCGCCGTCCAGGCGAAGTCGCGAACCCGGTTCGCGGAAAAGCGCCACGTGAGCGTCCGATCGGCTCCACCACTGGCGGTCGCGCGCCCAGGCCCCCGCTCGGTCGCGGAAACAACGTGCACGATTCCGGAGTCGGTCGCACCGCGGCTTGTCCGCAAGCGATCGAGGCGTCCGCGCACCGTCGGCGAAAGAACTTCCGCGGGATTGACGAGGTCGCCGGTCGCGACCACGAGCCACCCGCTCGGCATCCGCAACGTAACGTCATAGTCGGCGTAGCCCATGTAAAACTCGCCGGTGCCCATGTACTGGTCAGTCTGCCAACCGTTCACGTCGTCGTACACGGCGATCTGCGGATACCAGTACGCCAGATGAAATACTTCGCCGTCCTGGCCCATGCGCGGCGATGCTACGAGCGGCGGGACCGCGAACGACCACTCGACATCCAAATTGATGCTGTCACCCGCGGCGAGCGGAGTCGCGAGATTGAGCCACGCGATGGTTCCGACAACGCGGTAGCCGACGTTGGACGTATCGGTCGTCGGCAATGCGGCGAGACCGAGTCCATTGGCCGCGAGTCGCGCGATCCGCATTCCACCGGTAACAGGGACGACCCGGTTTCTCTGCGCGTCGGGCGCGTACAGGTTCTGATAGAGGTGCAGCGCGACGCGCTTCAGGGCGTCGGGGGACCGGTTGTAGTATCGAATGCTGCCGGTGCCGGCGAGCGTCCTGCCCGCGGTGTCGAGCGACGCGCTCAGCCGATAGCGCGCGAACTGCTGCCAGTAACTCGGACCCGGCCGTCCGGTGCGCGTCCTCGTGCCCCGCTCAATGGCGCGGGTGAACCTGGGCGGCTCGACGACGGACACGTACCGCGGGTGGACGCCCTGCGACCCGTCGGCAGTACCATCAAGTATCTGAACGGGGAGGGTGACGATCCCGGCGGGCGGCGGAGCGCACGCCCCCGCGACGAACAGCGCGCACGCAAGCAGCGCGCACGTAAGCAGCGCGCGGGTCATTCGTATACTACGTCGCCCTCCGCATCTATTCCGATCTCCTGATTTGCTCCACATACGCCGCAGATCCGTTTTACGTGCCACTCCTCACCCAGCTCCTCACGGTGTGAGGCGCTGGCGGGCTTGACGGTGAGCTTCTTGAAGCTGAATTCACCGCATGTGATGCAAGGATGGCTCCGCGCGATCTGCGTGGCGCGCTTCACACCGATCGGCAACTCAGCGGTCCCGGGACGTGCCCGGGTCCTGACGGATCTGCCCCTGCGGCACCGCGCTATCGCCGCCGCTGCCGCCCCGCACCAGGAGTTCGCGCAGCCCTCCAAGCGCGCCCATGACTCCCGCGGCCTCCACCGGGAGAAAGATCGTCGAGCCCTTTCCCTGTGCCAGCAAAGGCAACGCCTCGAGGTATTTCACGCCAAGCAGGTACACGGCCGCCTGGCCGTCGGGGAGCGAGTTGGAAACGCGGCGCAGCGCCTCTGCTTCCGCGTCTGCCATCGCAAGCCGCGCCTCGGCTAGTCCCTGCGCGCGCAGCACCGACGCTTCCTTCTCGCCTTCCGCGCGTCGAATCTGTGACTCGCGAACGCCCTCGGCCTCGAGAATCGCCGCGCGCTTCCCTGCTTCAGCGTTGGTCACCGCCGCGCGGCGCTCGCGCTCGGCGCGCATCTGCAGCTCCATGGACTGCTGGATTTCCCGCGGCGGCTCGATCGCCTGCAGCTCGACGCGGGTCACGTCCACGCCCCAACCGATGGATGCTTCCTCGATGACTTCGCGCATCCGGCGGTTGATTACGTCACGGCTGGCGAGCGTGGAGTCGAGCTCCATTTCTCCGACGATATTCCGGAGCGTCGTTCGCGTCAGCGTCTCGAGCGCGTAGGGCAGGTTTTGCACTGAGTAAGTGGCCTTCTGCGGATCGGCGACGCGATAGTACATCACTGCGTCGATATCGATCGTGACGTTGTCCTTGGTGATTACCGGCTGGCTCGGGAAGTTGAGAACCTGCTCCCGCAGATCGATGCGCGATGTCGAAGAGACGGTGAGCGTGGTTCCCGTCAGCCCCGATTCGAGGTAACGCACATCGAGCGTCTTGGGGCGCTCGATGAATGGGATCAACAGGTTGAGGCCCGCGCGCGCGACTCTATTGAAGCGGCCGAGCCTTTCGATGACCATCACCTCGGCCTGGCCGATGATCTTGATGGACTTGGTGATCACGAGCAGCACGAACGCCGCGATCAGCGAGAGGACGATTGCCGTTGTAACGATGGGGCGCTCCGGAAGGGACGGGTGAAGTTTACGGCCCGGAGGGCGCGGCGGACAGGTTCCTGGTCGTTGGATTGTGGTTTGCGCGGCTCAATTCATCGGAGCCGCGCAAACCAGAAACTGCAATCCAAAAACAGCTATTCGCTATTCCTTCGGCGTCGCGGCCAGGCTGCGCGCAACCGCGAACAGATCCTGCTGCGTCTGCCCTCTACGGAGCAGCTCGATTGCCCGCAGGAGCTGCGTATCCTCGGCGACCGCACGGCGGCGCGCGGTGGAGTCGCCGAAAGCGATGACGGCGACGCGGTCACGGAGAATCCGGTCTATCTCCGTCGCGCCTTCGTTGTACAGCTCCTGCTCGACCTTCACGCCGGCCGTGGCAAGGCGGCGATAGAGCTCCTGCCTCCACGCCGGCTGAAAGACGAAGGCAGGCGTGACCTGCGACTTGAGCTCGCGCGCATAGTCGTACAGTGTCGTGCGGAACACCTGTCCCTGCGGCGCGAGCGCGTTGATCAGGCGCTGCTCCGCGGAGGTGAGCGTGTCCGGCCGCACTATCACGTCTGGCGTGATCGCGCCGCCGCCATACACGATGCGTCCCCCGTCCGAGCGGAACTGCGGCTTGTTGCGTCGCGTCGCCTCGGTCTCCAGCGAGTCGGGCGCGACTTCGACGAACTCGCCGTTCGGCATCAGCTTGCGCTCTTTCTGGATCGACCTGCCACTGGGCGTGAACCACTTCGCCGTCGTCATCTTGAGCGCGTACCCGCCGTTGAGCGGATACACGGTCTGCACCAGTCCCTTGCCGAACGAAGTCGTGCCGACGATAAGCGCGCGGTCGTGGTCCTGGAGCGCGCCGGCGACGATCTCCGAGCCGGAAGCGGATCCGCCATTCTGCAGAATGACGAGCGGCAGGTCCGCCGACAGCGGCTGCTCACGCGCGATGAACGTTTGCGGCTCGGTGCCGCGGCCGCGCATGCTGGAGATCTGCTGGCCTTCGCGAAGGAAGAGATTGCTCACCGTGAGCGCTTCGTCGAGGATTCCGCCAGGGTTACCGCGCAGATCCAGAATGATTCCCTTGGCACCCTGGCGCATGAGCTGCTGCACGGCCTGGGACAGCTCCCTGGTCGCCGTCTCGTTGAACTGCAGCAGCGGGATGTAGCCGTACTTGTTCTCGAGCATGATCGCGTACGGCACCGCTGGGATGTGCACGATCGCGCGCGTGAACCTGACCGGGATCGGCTCGGCGACACCAGGCCGCTGGAACTGTACCGCCACCCGGGTGCCGGGCGTGCCCTTCAGCGCGTCGGACACCTGCGTGGTTGTCCAACCCCGAACCTGAACAGTGTCAATCACGACGATGCGGTCGCCTTCCTGCACGCCCGCCTGCTCCGCGGGAGTGTGCGGAAAGACTTTCTGCACGGTGACGAAACCCTGCACCTCGGCGATTTCCATTCCGATGCCGCCGTACCGTCCGCCGGTCGTCGCGTTGAAGTTCGACAGCTCGCGCGGAGACAGGAGGGTGGTGTACGGATCGTTGAGCTCGTGCACGAGGCCGCGGGCGGCCTTCTCGTACAGCTGCGCAGCGTTGAGCGTGTCCACGAACCTGTTGGACACGAGCTGCATCACCTGTTCCAAAAGGCGCGCGCTCTCGAGCGAACCCTGGTTTTGTTGAACGAACGCGCCCGCGATGAGGGGGAGGACCAACGCGGCAGCGATGAAGTGCCTTCGGAAACGGCGCATTTTCTTCAATTGTGGGGTGTGAGCTTCTAACCTTTCTAACCTAATGAGTACCGTCGGGTGAGGCCGGGGTTCCGGCCCGGCCCGCGAGGACGTAATCCACCATCCATTCGCGGTTGACCTGCTTGATCCGGACGTCGCGGGCGATCCCGGCGGCGACCAGCATCTCGTGTGCCGGTTGGAGGACGCGCTGGAGGTGCGAAGGGAAACGCTGCGCGAGCGGCAGCTGCTCGGCGAGGCTTTCCAGCGACGATCGCCAGGTGAGCTGCCTCTCAGCGCGAGCGACTTCCAGCAGACGATACAACCGTCGCGCTACCGGACTGCTCAAGGCGAGATAGTGCGACGGGGAGAGAGTGATGGTGTGGTTGGCGGCGATGTTCGCCCGCATGATTGGCGACAGCGTCACCTTCGCTTCGCCGGGCTCGGCGGACTCGAGCGCGGGGAAGAAGCTGAGCTGTTCGCGGTCGGTCAGGCGCCTGCGGTCGATCGCAACCGCCGTGAGGAGCGTGAAGCCACCATCGAGCAGCGTGTTTCCCGGAGCAATGCGGTACGCGCCGTTCGATTCGGCCGTGGTCCGGTGCAGCCGCGCGAGCCCGGCGCGGAGCTGTTCGTAGGTCCGGCCGTCCACCCGCCGCCCGATGGCGCGAAGAAAGGCATGGAGTGTGAATGTGACGCACCCGTCGGCCGGAAACCCGGCCTCGTGATAGCGACGGAGTAGCTCGACGTAAATGTCCTGGTCGAACGTGCCGGGAATGCGGTCGCCGGGACTGGGGAGCACGCGCCAGCGCCCGCCGGCCGGCGGGGAGTAGCTTATCGCGGAGTCGTCGGCGGAGTCGCTGAGGCGGAAGAACGGCAACGCCTCGAGAGATCGGTCGAGAACTATCGCCCGGGTGGCTGCACGGCGGCGTGCTGCAACATTCATTACGCCGAAACTGTTCTGATTCGTGACTGGGAGCAAGCTTTGAGACCTTCAGGGTACCGGAGACACGCCGAATGACGTTTATAAAATACGCCGGGCTGATTCTCCTGGTCCTCCTGGCTCTGGTGCTCATGCTGATCGGAATTCTATCGGTCACGCGTTCGCACACTGTCGAGCAGGTCATCTCGGATGGTGACGAAGGGGGCCCGCCCCATGTGCGCGACCCCCTATTCGCCAGATCGATCGAGCTGTATACGGGAACGCACATCGACGAAGGCAACTGGGTAGACATCCTTCTCAATGGAGAGGGGACTTACCCGCCGCTCTGGAACGATCTCGCCTCCGCCAAGAACACGATCACGGTACAGATGTACTACTCGCAGCCTGGCGCCGTTGCGGACACGATGGCCCACTACCTGACGGAGCGCGCGCGCGCGGGCGTGCGCGTGCTGGTGCTGCTCGATGCGTTCGGTTCGGGCCCGCTCAAGCAGGAATGGATCGAGGGACTCGAGGCCGCGGGCGTCGAGGTCGCGTGGCTCCGGCCCTTGCGGTGGTACACGCTGCATCAGGCTACGCAGCGATCGCACGCCCGGGTGGTGGTCGTGGACGGCCAGGTCGGATACACGGGCGGGTTCGGTCTCGCCGACTACTGGCTGGGCGATGGACATAGCGACGGCCAATGGCGCGAGTCCAATGTGAAGTTCGGCGGGCCAACGGTGGCCGCTCTGCAGGCCGCGTTCGCCGCCGGTTGGGTGGAAGCCACGGGTGAGCTCATTACCGGCGACATGTTCTTTCCATGGCCGGCGCTGGCGAAGCGAGGCGACATCAACGCGGGGCTGATGCATACCATGCCGGGAATCGGCAGCACGCCCGCCGAGCGGTTTCTCTCGATCTCGCTCGCCGGCGCGCGCAAGACGCTTTACATCGCCAACTCGTATTTCGTCCCCGATCATAACCTCAAGCGATTACTGGTCGCAGCAGTGAAACGCGGCGTCGACGTTCGCGTGATCACCGCCGGCCGGAAGGGGGACGTGAGGACGACGTGGTTCGCGGGCCGCGCCATGTACGACGAGCTGCTCGAGGGCGGCGTGCGCATCTACGAGTACCAGCCGACGATGATGCACGCCAAG
>JBKJKB010000272.1:0-2660 GCA_046597675.1 Gemmatimonadaceae bacterium | reverse complement strand
ATCCGGCGTCCAGTTCGGCGCACCACGTCCGGTGCGGGCGTGATGCATCGTCGAGAAATGCGCCACGAGCGCAGGGATGTCGTCGGGCCGCTCGTGCAACGGCGGAACCTCGATGGGGATGACGTTGAGGCGGAAGAACAGGTCCTCGCGAAAGGTGCCGTCGGCGACGCAGCGCGTGAGGTCGCGATTGGTCGCACTGAGAATGCGGACGTCGACGCGGATCGGCTTTGCTCCGCCCACCCGCTCGATCTCGCGCGCCTCGATGGCGCGCAGCAGCTTGGCCTGCGCCTCCAGTCCAAGGTCGCCGACCTCGTCGAGGAACAACGTGCCCGTGTGTGCGAGCTCGAAGCGGCCGATGCGACGGTCCGTCGCGCCGGTGAATGCGCCCTTCTCGTGGCCGAACATCTCGCTCTCCACCAGGTCGCGGGGAATCGCCGCACAGTTCACGCGCACGAACGGCCGGTCCTTGCGCGCACTGCCGAAATGGATCGCCGACGCGACCAGCTCCTTCCCCGTGCCCGATTCGCCGGTGATGAGCACACGCGAATCGGTCGGCGCCACACGATCGATCAACGCGCGCACCGCCTGCATTTGCGGGCTGCTCCCGACCATCCGGCCGCCGATGCCAAGCTCCTCCCGGAGCGCACGCGCAGCCAGCTTCGTTCGGCGCAGCTCGGCGGCCGCGGCGACGGTCAGGAGAACGCTTTCGGGCGTGAGCGGCTTCTCGAGGAAGTTGAATGCGCCGAGCCGCGTCGCCCGGACCGCGTCACCCAGACCCGCGCGCCCGCTCATCATGACGACGGGGATATCCGGATGGGCCTCGCGAAGCTTCGTCAGCGTGGCCATGCCGTCGAGTGCGCCAGGCATGAGTAGATCGAGCAGCACCACGTCCGGCTCTTCCTGCTCGGCTGAAGCCAGCCCTTTCGTACCGTCTTCCGCTTCGCGAACGTCGTAGCCCTCGGCGCTGAGCAGCGCGCCGACCATCCGCCGGATGTTCGGCTCGTCGTCGACGATCAGAACACTTGGCACGCTAGCGCGGGATCAGCCGCGCGGAGCGGCCGACTGGACCCTATCACCGGCTGGCAGCGCGCCGGCCTGGTGTCTCCCTTCGGAAAGGAGTTGCGTCGTGAATCTCTGGCCTTCCGAGATGCGCTCGACCTCTATGGAGATGGCGTCCACCGCCTGCTCGATGCGCTCGAGCCTGCCCAATACTTCAGGATGAAGCGCGGACCTTGCCGGCTGCTTGTCGATGCGCCGGGCCAGCGCGCGCGCGACCGGAAAAAACACGGCCGTCAGCCCTATGGTAATGAAGAGCACGATCGGAATCAGCTCCCCTGGAATACTCCCCATCAGTGACTATCCTGTGGCTTGTGGTTGGATACGCGAGCCGGCAGCTCCCGCGATCGGAAGAGCGATGTCGATCGTGGTGCCCTCGCCGACGCGGCTGGATCCGGCTACGCGCCCGCCGTGCGCGAGCACTGTCTGCCGCGCTATGGCGAGTCCAAGGCCGGTGCCGCCAGGCTTGTTCGTAATATACGGCTCCCAGATGGTATCGACTTTCTCGGGGGGGATTCCGCAGCCGTTGTCGGCTATCCGTATGACCACCGAGCGTCCGCGGTCGGAGCGATCGTCCGTCACGCGTACGGCAATTCTTCCAGGAGTGGCGCACGCTTCCACCGCGTTGATGAGCACATTCGACAGCGCCGCGGCGAGCGCGTCGTGATGGCCACGAATCCGCGGCAGATCCGGCGCAATGTCGAGGTCGAGCACGAACTCGTGCGGCACACTCGCGCTCGCCGCATATCGCACGAGCTCCCCCACGTCTATCTCCGCGACGGCTCCGGCCGGAAGCCGCCCGAAGTCGGCGAAGCTGCGGGCCATGCGCTCGAGCCGGCGCGTCTCCGTCTTCAGGACGTCCACACTCTCGGCCATCTCGCGTGGTGCGTTCGCGGAGATGCGATCCACGGCGAACCTGATCGGCGTCAGCGGGTTTTTCAGCTCGTGCGCGAACTGGCGCGCGCTCTCCCGCAGAGCCTGCAGTCGCTCCTGCTCGAGAGCCTGCCGCCGGCCTTCGGCGATCTCGATCGCCATTCGCCGCATGCGGAGCCGCAGAGTCTCAAACTCCGGCGCGCCCTTGCTGCCCGCGGTCTCGGGAAGCGCTTCCCCGCGCGAGATCAGCTCCGCCCACCTCACGAGCTCGTCCAGAGGGCGGCTCAGCTGCCGGCTCAAGTGGCCGGCGACTTTCGATGCTATCACGGCGAACACGAGCAGCGTAATGAGCGCGAGGATCCCGACGACCTGCGCGGCGCGCTCCGCGACGTACCGGTAGCGCCGCGATTGCTCCAGTGAGGCCCCAAGCTCCTGCTCATGCGTCTCGACCACCCGGCGCTCGGCCGCGGACAGCGGCTGCTCGCGCGCGACCGCGATGACCCTGCGACCGCTGCTCGCGACGTTCTCCCACCCCCCGGAGCCGGTGATCAGGGGCACGGCGGTTCGCACCGTTCCGCTCCACGCGAGCGTGAGGAGCACGGCCGGCGCGAGCGCGAAGGCCAGGAGAATGACCAGGAGCCGCGTGCGGAAGCGGGGCGGGCGGGAAGCCAATTTGGGCGCCAAAGTTACCTATTCACAGTGACTTGGCTAAGTTATAGAAGTTTGCGGCA
>JBKJKB010000198.1:0-15562 GCA_046597675.1 Gemmatimonadaceae bacterium | reverse complement strand
CGGGGCTCATCATCTGCCCACCGACCGCGACGATCTTGAACGGCGCCGCGCTGGCTGTGAGTGCGTCGATGAGCCACTGGATCTGGTGCTCGCCCAGCATGGTCCGACTGCCGGTCGCATCACGATCATTGGGTGTTCGGTGATACCGATCGTCGAGCAGGAAAAACTCCGCGTCGCCCCACTGGAACATCGTGGTGATACCCGGCTTCCCGCCGACGCCGTACGTGGGATTCCCCCAAAAGAGCTTGAACGCCTCCAGAGATTTTTCCTTGTGAATCCACGAACGGTCGCTGTTGTTGGGACCGAAGTCGTGGTCGTCCCACGTAGCGTAGTGGTGCGTACTCGCGAGCAAGGGCTGCAACTCGGGAATCGACCGCGAGTGCGTGTACCGCGCCAGGATCCCCGTGCGACTGTACCAGTCCACCTCGCGCAGGTACACGTTGTCGCCGAGCCAGAGCATTGCGTCGGGCCGCGCGCGCGCGATGCTGCTGAAGATCTCCAGCCCTCCGCCATACGGCGCGCCAGGCCGGTCGTACACAGGCTCGTTCACGTATGCGCAGCTTCCCAGAGCGATCCGGAAGTTCGGCGGATCACCGCGCCACTGCCACAGCTTTTGTGTTTGAAAGCGGAGTGGATACGGGCGGCTGATGCGCCGGCCATCCACGACCACCTCGTAGCCGTACACTCTGCCCGGCTCGACGCGGTCGGCGATCTGCTTCGTCGTGTATGCATCCGCGGCCACGGTGGTGGCACCCGCCGTGCGATGACGGACGCCGGGCGCGGCAGAATCCCAGTACACGAAATGCACGCTGGCCGCGCCGGTGGTTTGCGCCCAGAGCAGCACTTCGCGCATCTCGGAGTAGCCGAGCATCGGTCCCGAGCGGATAGTGACCGCGACGGAAGCAGGTCGTGCTTGCGCCGGGATGGAAATCGCGGACGTCAACATGAGTCCGAGCACGAGTCCGAGGAGCTGCGGGAAGCGTTTCATTCGCATGGTTGGCTCAAGAGTGATTCCGGGATGGCTAAATGAAAAATGACGTGCTGATCTCATCGACGCGCTTGTACGAAGGAAAAATCTTCGAGCTCAACCTCGACTGGATCCGGTTTCCGGACGGCAGCGAAGGGGAGATGGCAGTGGTTCGCCACCCTGGTGCCAGTGCGATCGTCCCGTTCCTGAGCGATCCCGGAGGCGATGATCCCGATCTACTGCTGCTCCGGCAATATCGGTACGCCGGCGGCGGCTACCTGTACGAGATCCCGGCGGGAAGGTTGGACGGAGACGAAAAGCCCATCGATTGCGCGCACCGCGAGCTGCGCGAGGAAACCGGATGCACCGCTGAGAGTGTCCAAGAGATGTGCGCTCCACTCATGACTCCGGGTTTCGCGGACGAGAAGATCCACATTTTTCTCGCAACGGGGCTGACTCGTGGCGAAACGGCGTACGAGGCCGACGAATTCGCGGAGGTCCATGTCGTGAAGCTGTCGCGGGCACTGCTGATGATCGAGCAGGGCGAAATCGTGGACGCGAAGTCGATGATCGGAATCCTGTTCGCCGCCGGGTTCAGAGTGGGAAAGTGAGCATGCGGCGTGCTGCGTGCTGCGCGAAGAGCCCTGGGGGCTCACATATATAGTAGCAAGGCTTCTTTCGGTCATAAGGACCGAAGACCTTAACAGGCGACTTTCGGTAGCGTCCAAATTGTTCCACTGGTGTCCAGTGCGAAGGACACAACGTTCTGGCCACGTTGGTTCGAGATGCCATAAAACTTTGTGATGTAAGGAGTTAACGCTTAGACACGGAACGGCACGACCGATGCTACTTAGTACGGCGAAGCACCCCGGTCCACCCGCGGAGATCATTTCTCCGCGAGGCTGAACCCGGGAAACCTGCAGAGAGGAGCCCAGATGGCCACTAACATTGTCCGCAAGCAGTTGATCAGCACCCCGGCGGTCTCCGTTCGCGAGAACCTCAAGCTGATGGACGACTCCGGCGTGGTCACGGCTTTCCTGGGTGGCGAAGAGCGGGCTTTCGAGGAGCTGGTCGTGAGGTATCAGACCAGGCTGCTTAATTTCATCTACCGGACGGTAGGTGACAGGGAGCGCGCTGAGGATCTGGTGCAGGAAGTCTTCATTCGCGTCTATCGCCACCTGCACCGCTTCGATCGCTCCAAGAAGTTCTCGACCTGGGCGTACACCATCGCCTCGAACCTCGCCAAGAACGAGCTTCGGAATCGGTCGCGGAATCCGTTGGTGCTGTTCCAGACGGTGAAGAAGAACTGGCAGGACGAGGACCGGCCGCTCGAGTTCGAGGATTCATCGACCCGGCCGGACGACATGTACCGGAAGCGCCATCTCCGGCAGGTCGTGGAAGAGTCCGTCGCCAAGCTGCCGGCGCACCACCGGGACGTGTTCGTCCTGAGGGAGCTGGAGGGCAAGTCCTACGAGGAGATCGCGGAGATCACCGGCTGCAACCTTGGCACCGTGAAATCGCGACTTAACAGGGCCAGAAACAGTTTCGCCGAGATCGTAGCGCCGGAGCTGGAATAGCGGCACGGTTCGGGAACCGGGGTACCCTTGTCGGGTACCCTAACCCGAACCCTGTACGCCCCTTGTAGCGAGTACCCATGGACTGCCGCACCTTTCACGCACGACACGTCGGCTTCGTCGACGACGTTCTCCCCGGAATTCAAATAGTCGAGATGCAGCGGCATATCGCCGAGTGCGCGCCTTGTGCGCGACACGACGCGCTGATCCGCCGCTCGCTGCTCGTGTTTCGGAACATGCCGACCATCGAGTGTTCGCCTGGTTTTACCGAGCGCATGAACGACCGCATCCGCACTCTCAACGACGCCCCGCAGGCCCGGCCGGCGTCGTTTCTTACGCCCGGCGGTACGTTCGCGGCGGCGGTCGCGGCAGGCCTGGTTGTCTTCGCCGGCGTGAATCTTCTGTCGGGTAGCGACGCCCCCCTGTCGCACGCGCCCGTAGTGGCGATGGTGCCAGCCCAGGATGAGCTGCCGGTCGAGGAGTCGCTCATGGCTTCGCACGCGATGCTCGCATCCGTATCCACGGGGATTCCGATCTGGCCAGCCGCGTTGATGGCGGAGCAGGCTCAGATCCAGTTTGCCAATTCCGCGTTCCGCCTGACGAATCTCACGCGGTAGCAGCCAGCGGTATATTGGGAGCGATGTCGCAAGCCGCGTCCAGATCGCTCCAGGCAATCGTCAAAAACCGCCAGTTCGACCCCGCTTACTACATCCACGGCGAGGACGAATATCAGAAGGAGACAGCCGTCAGGCAGATCGCCGACGCTGCCATCGAACCCGCCGGGAGGCAGTTTAATTTCGAGGTCCGCCGCGCGTCGGAGCTGAACGCCGAGTCGCTCGACGTGCTGCTCAGCACGATGCCGATGTTCTCGGAGAGGCGCGTGGTCGTGCTCCAGGATCCGGCGGCACTCAAGAAGCAGACACGGTCCGTGCTGGACCGGTATCTCGATTCGCCGGCTCCGGGCACCAGCCTCATCATGGTGGCGGCGAGCGGGGAAACCGACCGCGCGTTAATGGCCAGGTCGACTGAGCTGAAGTTCGATCCGCTGAGTCCCGCGCGCGTGCTCAAGTTCATCGCGCACCATGTACGCGAGACCCACGGTGCATCCATCACGCCGGCCGCCGCCGAGCTGCTGCACAGCGTCGTCGGCTCCGATCTGCACGAGCTCACGACGGAGATAGACAAGCTGGCTAGCTACGCGTCCGGTGGCGAGATCGATGAAACCATCGTCACCGAGGTGATCGGCGTGCGGCACGGCGAGACGCTCGGCGATTTCATGGACGCGCTCGTGGACCGGGATTCGGCGCGCGCGCTCGGCATGCTGTCACGTCTGCTGGCGCAACCGAAGACTACCGGCGTGTCTATTGTGATGGCGCTGGCGAACCAGACACTCGTCATGTCGTGGGGACGAGCGAAGCTGAACAAGGGGATGTCCGTGACGAGCCTGGAGTGGGAGTACATGGGCCTGTTGAAGAGCGCGGGATGGCTGATGCTTCCGAAATCGTTCGGCGCCGCGGCGAAAGTCTGGGCGGGCGCGACGGAAGACTGGACCGCCGCAGCGCTGGACCGGTCGATCGCGGCGCTACTCGCTGCAGACATGGCGTTGAAGGAGACGGGCGTCGCATCCGATGAACAGATTCTCGCTGGATTGGTACTGAGTATTTGTGCGTCGGGTACGAGCAGGTTGGCGGCATGAACAACGACTGCGTGCTGCGTGCTGCGCGCTAACTGCAAAAGCTAACGACTGAGAGTCACAGTATTTTCCCTTCAGGTGAGCATATGAAGATCTACATATTCGCCGCGATTGTGTTGTTGGGCGTCGGCGCGGAGGCAAGCGCGCAGGGCACGCCTGACGCGGTGTATGCGAGGGCGCAAACTCTCGTGAGTGAGGGGCAGGGCGCGCAGGCGCGCGCACTGGTCGACTCGATGTACCGGATCTCGGCGCCCGGCTCGAAAGAGCGCGCTGAGGCTCTGTTCTGGCGGGCGACTCTTGCCACCACGGCGGCAGACGCGGAGCGGGACTATCGTGCGATCGTCGTCGATCATGCGACGTCGCCGCGGGTGGAAGACGCCATGCTCCGCCTGGCTCATCTCGAGCTCGCGCGCGGAGACCGTGACGGAGCGCTGCGGCATCTGCGACGACTCTCGGCGGAATATCCCGGTAGCAGACAGGGTGCACGCACGAGCTATTGGACCGCGCGGGTCCTGTTCGAGAAGCGCGATCTGCCCGCGGCGTGCGCAGCAAATACTGAAGCGCTTGCCCGTGTGGTCGCGGCCGACATCGAGCTCAAGAACCAGATCGAGTATCAGCAGCAGCGGTGCCGGGGCGTCGTGAGTGCGGCGGCGCCAACAGGCGCAGCCTTTCCCGCGACAACGCCGCCGAGCCCCGCGCCGGTGGCGGCACCACCGTCGGCGCGCGACGCAACTCCTTCTATCCCCCTGGACGCCGTCGTGACTTCGCCGGCTGCGTCACGGACGCGAGCGTACTCGGTGCAGGTCGCGGCGACCAACACACGCGCGGGCGCGCAGGCGATCGTGAATCGCATGTCGGCGCGCGGGTATCAGGGGCGCATCGACGGGGTCGCCGCGCCGTTTCGCGTGAGGGTGGGGCGCTACGACACCCGCGCCGGCGCGACGCGCGCGCTGAACGAGATGAAGGCGAAAGGGATTGACGGCTTCGTCGCGACCATCGACGCTCGCTGATCCGCCGCCGCACTCCAGCGTGACACGCACAAACTCGGGACCGGCACCGGCGGCCACGCCGCTGATGCAGCAGTACCGGGAGATAAAGGCGGGGCATCAGGACGCCATCCTGTTTTTCCGGATGGGTGATTTCTACGAGATGTTTTACGAAGACGCGGAAATCGCTTCGAGGACGCTCGGGCTGACGCTCACCTCGCGCAACAGCGGTGGAGCGGCGGAGGTGCCGCTGGCGGGCGTGCCGGTCAAGGCAGCGAGCGAGTATCTCCGACGGCTCGTGCAGGGCGGATTTCGCGTGGCGATCTGCGAGCAGATCGAGGATCCGAAGAACGCGAAAGGCGTGGTCAAGCGCGCGGTGGTGGAAACCATCACACCGGGCGCCGCGTTCGCCGACGATCTCCTCGACGGCGCGCTCGGCAATTTTCTGTGCGCGGTACAGATCACGGAAGGCGGCGCGGGGCTGGCCGCGGCGGACATATCCACCGGCGAGATGCACATCGCGACCACGAGCGCGGACGACGTGGACGCTTTCATCTCGCGGTTCGCGCCGCGGGAGCTGATTGTGCGGAAGCCGGGCGCGACTGCAGCCGAAACACATCCTCGCTCACAGGACGCGCTCGTCACGGAGCGTGAGTCGTGGGAATTCGACGCGGCGATGGCGCGGGACGAGCTGCAGCGCCAGTTCGGAGTCGCATCGCTCGATGGATTCGGGATCTCGCCATCCGATGAGCTCGCGATCGGAGCCGCGGGCGCATTGCTGCGCTACATGCGCGAGCTGCAGCCGGGTGGAGTTCCGCATCTCAAGCCTCCGCGCGTCGAGCGGCCGGGCGTCACGATGCCGCTGGACGAGATGACGCGGCGCAATCTGGAACTGGTTGATTCACTCCGCGGCGGAACAGACCAGAGCGGCACTCTGTGCGGCGTACTCGACCGCACGCTCACGCCGATGGGATCGCGGCTGCTGCGCGAGTGGCTGCTTGCGCCGCTCGTCACCCGCCCAGCCATCGAGGCGCGACTCGACGCCGTGACCGCGTTCGCCGAAAATCCTCTGGACCGCGCCCGGCTGCGCGGGCACCTCGATGCAGTGCGAGATGTCGAGCGGCTGGCGGCGAAGACCGCGGCGTCGCGCGCCACGCCACGGGAGCTTCGCGCCCTGGGCGATTCGCTCGCAACTCTGCCGGAAATCGCGGCCGTCTTCCCTTCCCTCGCAAGGCGGAGCGATGCGTCGCCGTCCGGGATTCTGGCACAACTGATCGCGGGATGGGACTCGTGCGAGGATCTGGCGGGAGAGATCAGCCGGGTGCTGGTGCACCGTCCGCCCGTTTCGATCGGTGACGACCCGACGATCGCGAGCGGCGTGGACGTGGAGCTGGACGAGTTGTGCGCTCTGCGCGACGGCGGGAAGGACGGTATCGCGCGAATCCAGGCGGAAGAGCGGGCGCGCACGGGGATCTCATCGCTCAAGGTCGGCTTCAACCGCGTCTTCGGCTATTACATAGAAGTCACCAACAGCAACGCCCATCTCGTGCCGCCGGATTACCAGCGGCGCCAGACCCTCACGGGCGCGGAGCGGTTCGTGACTCCCGCGTTGAAGGAGTTCGAGGAGCGCGTGCTGTCGGCGAGCGAGCGAATCGAAGCCCGCGAGCGTGAGATCTTCGAGCGGCTCCGCTCACGCGCGGCCGCCGCCGTGCGGCGCCTGCAGAAGGTCGCGCGTGCCGTGGCGGAGCTCGACGTCTTCGCCGCGCTCGCGGAAGTCGCCGAGCGGGAGAGCTATGTGCGGCCGGCGATAACCGACGACTACGCGCTGATGATCGAGGGCGGGCGCCATCCGGTGGTCGAGCGGATGATGGCGCGGGAAAAATTCATTCCCAACGACGTCGCGCTCGACGAGCACGCGCGGGTGATCATCATGACCGGACCGAACATGGCCGGAAAATCCACGATTCTCCGCCAGGTCGGGCTGATCGTCCTCATGGCGCAGATCGGCAGCTACGTCCCGGCTCGATCCGCATCCATAGGGCTAGTGGATCGTCTATTCACGCGGGTCGGTGCGAGCGACAACCTCGTGCGCGGCCAGTCCACGTTCATGGTGGAGATGTCCGAGACGAGCGCGATTCTGCATTCCGCGAGCGCGCGCAGCCTGGTCCTCCTCGACGAGATCGGCCGTGGCACGTCCACCTACGACGGAGTCTCGATCGCGTGGGCAGTCACCGAACACCTGCACGACAAGGTGCAATGCAAGACAATCTTTGCCACGCACTACCACGAGCTGACGCAATTGGACGAACAGATGCCGGCCGTTCGCAATTACAACGTTGCAGTGAGGGAGACCGCCGACCGCGTGCTCTTTCTGCATCGGCTCGAGCCCGGAGGCGCGGACCGGTCCTACGGCATCGAGGTCGGGCGCCTGGCGGGTCTGCCGGCCCTCGTGCTGGACCGCGCGCGCGAAGTGCTCAAGTCGTTGGAGAGCGGGCACATAGTGAGCTCGGGACGGCGGCGCGCGCCAACCCCTGCCCCACAGCTCCCACTTTTTGTAGAAGAGTCCCATCCGGTGATCGAAGAACTCCGCGGGACCGACCCCAACAATCTCACGCCGCTCCAGGCGCTCGACCTCGTCGCGCGCCTCGTAGACAAGGCGAAGCACGGGTAACTTGATGCGCATGCACTCGCGTTCACTTACAGGGTTGGCCTTGATCGCCGCCGCCTCCCTCTGGGCTTGCGACAAAGAGGCGGAAACGAATCCGGTGGTCACCGGGCACACGGGCCCCAAGCCCGAAGTTCTTCCTCAGATGATCAACAGCGAGCTGCCGTTCAGATACCCGCCGGTGCTTTACTCCAGGAAGGTGCAGGGCAACGTGACTCTGCGGATCTTCATCGACGCGCAGGGCAGGGTCGCGGCGGATTCCACACGGGTCGTAGAGACCTCCAGCTACGCCGCGCTGGATTCCGCGGCAGTCAAAGGATCACGCGACCTGAGGTTCGTGCCTGCCCGCCGTCGCGGTGATGCAATCCCGGTGTCGATACTCTTCCCCGTGTACTTCAGGCACCCCGACGCGCCGGCGCTCCCGGGCGACACGATTCTCCGCCCAAGCCCTCGCACTCAATGAATCAGAACGGATCGGGCAAGAAGGGACAGCTCGCAAGCTCGGAAAAACTCAAGCGGTACGACTCGGTCATGGACGCGATCGGGTGGACGCCGCTCATCCGGTTGAACCGGGTCACCCGCGGACTGAAGACTCCGGTGTACGTGAAGGCCGAGTCATTCAATCCCGGTGGATCCATCAAGGACCGCATCGGGCTGCCGATCATCGAGCGCGCCGAGAGGGAGGGGCGGCTCAAGCCCGGCGGGACGATCGTCGAGGCGACCAGCGGCAATACGGGCGTAGGGCTGGCCCTTGCGGCCTCGCTAAAAGGATACAAATGTATCTTTACAATGCCGGACAAGATGTCGCAGGAGAAAGTTCGGCTGCTCAAGGCCTACGGCGCGGAGGTCATCGTCACCCCCACGGCCGTGCCGCCCGATCACCCGGAGCATTATCTGGTCATGGCGCGGCGGATCGCCTCGGAGACGCCGAACTCTATTTTCGCGGACCAGTTCTACAACGACGCTAATCCCGAGGCGCATTACGCCACGACCGGGCCCGAGATCTGGGAGCAGACCGAGGGGCGGATAACGCACTTCGTGCTGTCCGCCGGCACGGGTGGCACCGCCACCGGGGCCGGCCGCTATCTCAAGGAAAAGAATCCGAAGCTGCGCCTGATCATGGGCGATCCCGCGGGTTCGATTCTCGCCGAAAAGTGGCGGACCAAGGGAGCGAGCACGGTCGAGGGCGCGCCGTACAAGGTCGAGGGCATCGGGCAGGACAAGGTTCCCGGGACGCTCGACATGAGCATTGTGGACGAGTTCCACACCGTCGGCGACAAGGACGCTTTTGCCATGGCCCGCAGGCTCACGCGCGAAGAAGGGCTGTTTTCCGGCGGCTCATCGGGATTGAACACGCATCTCGCGCTGCAGGTGGCGAAGCAGCTCGACGATCCCGACGCGCTGGTGGTGACGCTGCTGTGCGATACCGGCGAGCGCTACCTGTCCAAGCTCTACAGCGACGAGTGGATGCGGGAGAATCAGATGCTCGACACGGCGCGCATTTCGCTCGAGGATGTGCTCGCCCGAAAGACCTCGAAATCCGCCGGAATCGTAAGCACGACCGCCGGTGCGAGCGTGCGTCAGGCGGTGGGATTGATGGCGCTGCACGACGTGTCGCAGCTGCCCGTGATGGACGGCGGCGATTGCGTCGGCTCGGTGAGCGACTGGGCACTGTCGCAGAAGACACTCGCGGACCCGAAGCTGCTGGACGCTTCCGTTGCGGATGTCATGGACTCGCCGTTCCCGGTCGTGGACGGGAACCAGCCGGTCGAGGGCATCATAAAGCTCCTGTCCAAATCCACTCCCGCGGTGCTCGTTCGTGACGATGGCCAGCTCGGCATCGTGACGCGCTCCGACATGTTGCACTTCATGATGTCGACCTGAGCGCGATCGGATGAAGATCACGGTATTGCTGGGCGGGGCGTCGTCCGAGCGCGACGTATCGATGGCGTCGGGGCTCAGGATCGCGGACGCGTTGCGTGGAAAAGGACACGAAGTTCTCCTGGTGGACCCGGCCAAGGGCGCAATCGATGCGAACGCCGAGCGCGTCTTGCGGAAGCGCGGCGTGAAGACGACCCCGCCATCGCTGGAAGAGCTGCGGTCGTTCAACGGAGGGACGATCCTGCCGACGCTCACGCAGATGCCGGAAGTGACCGGCGCCGAGGTGGTGTTCCTGGCCCTCCACGGCGGGCAGGGAGAGGATGGTACAATCCAGGCCATGCTGGACATGGCGAAAATACGCTACACTGGTAGCGGGCATTTGGCGAGCGCGCTGGCGATGGACAAAGACCTCTCCAAGATCCTGTTCCGGGCCGCGGGCGTGGGGACGCCGGACTGGGTGATGGCCCCTGCCACGAAGGAGGAAGTCGTTGCTCGCCTGGGGCTTCCGGTCGTGGTCAAGCCATCCAAGCAGGGTTCCACGGTCGGGCTCGCCGTGGTCAAGAAGGAGGAAGACCTGGCGACCGCGATCGACGAAGCGTTCCTGTACGACGACGAGGTGATGATCGAGGAGTTCATCCCCGGGCGCGAGCTTACCGTCGGGATCATTGGAGACGAGGCGCTGCCCGTTGGGGAGATCATCCCCAAGCACGAGATCTACGACTACGAGTGCAAGTACACCACCGGGATGGCTGTCGAGATTTTTCCCGCGGACATACCGGCAGCCGTAGCGGAGGATGCCAAGCGGCAGGCGAAGGCGGCGTTCCTCGCTTTGAAGCTCGGCGGGTACGCCAGAATCGACTTCCGGATGGCCGCGGACGATTCGCTGTACTGTCTCGAGGCGAACACGTTGCCCGGAATGACCGAGCTGAGTCTCATTCCACAGGCGGCCGCCGCGGTCGGGCTCTCCTTCCCTGATTTTTGCGAGAGGATCGTGCTGCTCGCGGCAGGAACTTGATCACTGGCATCTCTGTATAGAGAGAGCGTCATCAGGGGATAAGGGAAGTGGCGACAGCGATGGATTATCAGGAAGAGGCACGGTTCAGAATCACACCAGCGGTCGCCTGGCTGCTGGCGATCAACATTGGTGTGTTCTTCGTGCAGCTCACCATCTTCGGCGAGCGCAATGTCTTCGGCGCACTCGGCTTCGACAGCGTCGCGATGCCAGCCGGGTGGTGGACGATGGCCACGTACATGTTCGTCCACGCGGGACTCGCGCACCTCGCCTTCAACATGTTCGCGCTGTGGACGTTCGGGCCGCGCGTGGAATCCGAGTGGAGCACTCGCGGCTTCACCGCGTTTTATCTATGGTGCGGACTGGGCGGGGCGCTCACGCACCTGATCCTGGTGCGAAACGGCGTGCTGGTCGGCGCGTCGGCGGCCGTCTATGGAGTGATGCTCGCCTTCGCTATCCGGTGGCCCGACGAAGAGGTGTTGGTCTTCGGAATAATTCCGATGAAGACCAAGTGGTTCGTGGGCTGGATGGTTGTGGTCAACCTCGCGCTCGCCATGGCATCGCAGCGCGGCGGGGCAGGGGGATCGAGCATCGCGGCGATCGCGCACCTCGGCGGCCTGATCTTCGGCTGGGTGTACATCAAGGGGCCGGGCTCGGGCGGGATCGAGCGCTTTCGCCGGAGAGTCGCTTCGATTCCCGACGACGCCGACGAAATGCCACGCGCCGTCCCCAAGCCGCAGCCGCGCACGCGCGAAAGCTCCGCCAGCCGTACCGATGCGGTCGTCGCGAAGAGTATGGCTGTGACGCCGAAACTGCTGCCGCCTCCCGCCGACACCAGGAAACGCCGGTCGGAGGAATTGAACCGCGTGCTGGACAAGATTTCCAAATCCGGCGTCGAGAGTCTGAGCCCGGACGAACGCACGATACTCGAGCGCTTTTCTCGCGAGCTTCGCGGCGGATGAATCTCTCGCGAAGGGATCTCGATGATCCACCCTCGACAGCTACGCGATGCTAAGACGCTGTCTAGGGTGGACCATCGAGACCCCTTCCAATAGTTGCGTATTCGCCGCGGGCTCGCGAGACTAGGCTCTCATGCCACGCCCTGAGTTATTAGAGACCTTCGAGAACCCGCACCCCCAGCGGAACTACGAGATCTACATGGAGACGACGGAGTTCACGTCGCTCTGTCCGGTCGGCGGGATCGAGACCGACGCGGCCGAGCTCGAGCTGCTGCGGGGGGGAGCACCTGACTTCGGGACGATAAGGATCAGGTACGTACCGGGCGCGGTGTGCGTCGAGCTCAAGAGTCTCAAGCTCTACCTCTGGAGCTTCCGCAACGACGGAATCTTTTACGAGCGCGTCGTCAACCGGATTCTCGACGATCTCGTCGAGCGAGTCGATCCCAAATGGATGGAGGTCGTGGGCGACTTCAACGTCCGGGGCGGGATCAAGTCGGTCATTACGTCCACACACGGCGAGCGTTAAGCGGTTCCTTCTTGCCACGGCAGCCGTCCGGCCGCACTTTCCGGAAGATCGTGACCCCCTGATCGAGCGATCAGAGCGCAAACTCGATCACCCACGCCTTCCGGAGATTGTAATGGACTTGCTTACCTGGCTCATCGTTGGACTTATCGCGGGCGTGCTCGCGTCCCTCGTGATGGGTGGTACGGGCTACGGCCTCATCGGCGACATCATCATTGGAATAGTCGGAGCGTTCGTCGGCGGCTGGCTGTTTACGCAGCTCGGAGTCACATCCCCAATTGGCGGGTTGGCTGGCGTGATCTTCGTGGCATTCATCGGCGCGGTTGTGCTTTTGTTCCTGCTCAGGCTTATCCGGCGGTCGACCACCAAGGCCTGACCCGCGGAAACCGCTTCACGAAAACGGCCGTAGGGAGCCGGCAGTAACCACCGGCTCCCGCGGCTCCCGCGGCCCCCTCGGCGGGACACGCCCCGCTGCGCCAGACAAACCTTTTCGGATCGGCTGGCTCTAACAGCCGGCAGCATACATCGTCGCAAATCCTCCTCTCACCACCCACCATGACACAGCTTCGTGTATTCCCGGCGGTCATCCTGCTCTCGCAGCTCGCGCTCGGCTGTGCCACAGCGAGAACGACCAGGCCGACTGCGGGCGGCACCACGCCGGCAGGCTCTGCGCAAACCGCGTCTGCTGCCACGTCAGCTGGTGGCACAGCCGCCACGCCCGCGAAGAAGACGATCGCCAGCGCGACCAGAACGAGCCGGAAGGTGGACGGTCTCTTCTCGCTCTATCAAGACACGGCGAACGGCTCGTTGCACATGGTCGTGAAGAAGGACCAGCTCGGTAAAGAATTCATCTACTTCATGCACGTCGTGGATGGAGTTACGTCAGCGGGCTACTTCCGCGGCGCGTTCGCGAACAACGACGTCTTCTCGATCCGGAAGAACTACAACAAGCTCGAGTTTGTGACGCAGAACACATCGTTCTACTTCGATCCCGCGAGCCCGCTGGCCCGCGCAGCGTCCGCGAACATCAGCCCTTCGGTCGTGACCGTGCAGGAGATCGTCGCCGAGGACGCTGATTCGTACCTCGTGAAGGTGGACGACATCTTCCTTACCGAGGCATTGGCGCAGGTAAAGCCATCCGCCAATCCAACGGCGCGTCCCGGCGAGAATTTCGCACTCGGCGCGCTCAGCAAGGCGAAGACCCGCTACGTGTCGGTGCGCAACTATCCGCTCAACGCGGACGTCGTCGTGGAGTACGTGTACGAGAACCCCGCGCCGTGGAATCGCGGTGGATCCGACATCACGGACGCGCGCAACGTCAGCATCTCCGTACAACATAGCTTCATCGAGATGCCGGCCAACGGATACACCGCGCGCTACGACGATCCGCGCGTCGGATACTTCACGGCGCGAAACACCGACATGCTTTCCGCGAGCGCGACTCCGTACCGTGACATGATCACCCGCTGGAAGCTGGTGAAGAAAGACTCGTCGGCCGCTCTCTCCGAGCCGGTGACGCCCATCACCTGGTGGATCGAGAACACGACGCCGCACGAGCTGCGCGAGCCCATCCGCCAGGCCGTGCTCGAGTGGAACAAGCCGTTCGAGGCGGCCGGCTTCCGGAACGCGGTTGTGGTCAACGTTCAGCCCGATGACGCCACGTGGGATGCCGGCGACATCAGCTACAACGTGCTGCGATGGACCTCATCGCCCAACCCGCCGTTCGGCGGTTACGGCCCGAGTTTCATCAATCCGCGCACCGGCGAGATACTCGGCGCCGACGTCATGCTGGAGTACGTGTTCATCACGAACCGCTTGAGGCAGGAGCGGCTGTTCAACGCCGCGGGGTTGTTCACGGCTGACACCGGGGAAGACAGCGACGCGCTGGTGAACCGCCCGTTGATCTGTTCGGCCGGTCACTATCTACACCTCAACACCATGTTCGGAATGCAGGCGCTGAATGTGAATGGTGCCTCGGAATACGACAAGCGAGAGTACATCCGCCAGTCCATCGCATACCTCGCTCTGCACGAAGTCGGTCACACGCTGGGACTGAACCACAACATGAAGTCGAGCCAGATGCTCACGCCCGCGGAGCTGTCGGACCGGTCCGTGACATCGGCAAGAGGCGTCACCGGCTCCGTGATGGAGTATCCGCTGGTGAACCTCGGGTCCAACGGCGCCGCGGTGGACTACTTTCCGAGCAAGCCCGGCCCGTACGACTACTGGGCGATCGCATACGGCTACACGCCCGAGATGGCTGATGCCGGCGCGGAGCGCGCACGGATGGACGCGTTGCTGGCACGTTCGACGGAGCCCGGGCTCGAGTTCGGGAACGACGCGGACGATATGCGCTCGCCGGGCAAGGCGATCGATCCCCGTGTCAACACCAACGATCTGTCGAGCGATGCGATCGGGTACTCCTCGACGCGCATCGATCTGGCTAACGATCTGATGAGAAGGTTGCCGGCGAGGTATTCGACGTCCGGCAAGTCATATCACGAGATGCGGTCCGCGTATCTGGTCCTGAGCGGACAGCAGGCGGGTGCGGCGGACGTCGTCACGCGGTACGTGGGCGGCGTGTACGTGGACCGCGCGATGGTGGGCCAGCCGGGGGCGATGAAGCCGTTTACGCCGGTGAGCCGCGCGGACCAGAAGCGCGCGATGCAGGTTCTTTCGAGCAAGATCTTCGCGCCGTCTTCGTTTGACGCGGCGTCGGGGCTGTACAACTACCTGCAGATGCAGCGGCGCGGATTCGATCACTTCAGCGCGCCGGAAGATCCGAAGATCCATGCGCGCGCGCTGGCGATCCATCGCTCGGTGCTGAACCACCTGATGCATCCGCTGACTCTGACGCGCATCACGGACTCCCGCCTGTACGGCAACGAGTATCCCCTCGCGGAGTTCATGACGGACCTGACGGCGGCCATGTTCAAGGCGGACGCGCGGGGTAACGTGAACACGTTCCGGCAGAATCTACAGCTCGAGTACGTGAACCGGCTGATCGCGATGATCGCGCCGGCCACGAAGGCACCGTTCGATTATCCGTCGCAGTCGGCGGCGTTGGCCAATCTTCGTTCCATTCAGAGGACGATCGGCGGGAAGGGGGGTGTGAACGCGGAGACGACGGCTCACACCCGGCACATCCTGTTCGCGATCGAGAAGGCGCTCAACACCGACTGAGCGCGTAAGGTGCGATTGGAAGACGGCCGCCCTCACGGGCGGCTGTTTTTTTTCGGCCCTTGAAGCCGGTTGAAGAAGGGATGCGGCTACGGTAGCTTGCGAGACTGCCGAGGGCAGGG
>JBKJKB010000366.1:0-9046 GCA_046597675.1 Gemmatimonadaceae bacterium | reverse complement strand
GCTGGGCCTCGCCCGTCAGCTCGTGAGCACCGCCGACATTCTGTTGCTCGACGAGCCGACCAACCACCTGGATCTCGAGACGACGCGCTGGCTCGAGCAGTACCTGAAGGAAATGGAGAGAACTGTGCTGCTGGTGAGCCATGATCGCGCGTTCCTCGCGGCGACGGTCGATCACATGCTCCATTTCGAGGGCGGCTCAGCGACCGCTTACGCCAGCGGATACGAGGCATTCGTCGCGCAGCGGGAAGAGCGGCGGCTCGCGCAGCAGCGGCAGTTCACGCAACAGCAGCGCACCATCGCGAAGGAAAGCGACTACATCGCGCGCAATCTCGCGGGCCAGAACACCCGCCAGGCGAAGGGGCGGCGAAAGCTCCTGGCGCGCTTGCCGCGGCTGAGCGCGCCGGTCGGCGACGACGCGACCATGGCGCTACGGTTCGAGGTAAGGGAGCGCGGCGGAGACAGGGTGGTTTCTGCGCTGCATGCGGATGTAGCGGTCGGGGATCGCACTCTCGTCAGGAACTTCACGGGTGCCGTGATGCGCGGCGACGTCCTGGGCTTCATCGGTCCGAACGGAAGCGGGAAGTCGACGTTCATCAAAACACTGCTAGCCGGCCATTCGATCGGCGCTGGTGAGCTTCGTGTCGGCGGGACGGTAACGGCTGCCTACTACAGGCAGGATCTATCCCAGCTACCCCGGGAGAGCTCGATCTATCAGAGCATCTCCGAGCTTCGGCCGACCTGGGAACGCAGACTCATCCAAGGACACCTCGGCCGCTTCGGGTTCTCCGGTGACGAGGTGCAGCGGCGGATAGGATCGCTGTCTGGAGGCGAGCAGGCGCGAGTAGCGCTCGCGATGCTCATGCTGTCCGGCGCGAATCTCCTGGTTCTGGACGAGCCGACGAATCACCTCGACGTCGAGTCCATCGAAACGCTCGAAGACGCGATCGAGCGGTACGATGGGACTGTGCTGCTCGTGAGCCACGACCGTGAGCTGCTGCGCGCCCTCACGACCAAGGTCTGGGTGCTGCACGACACGCGGATCACCGAGTTCGCCGGCGGGTTCTCGGAGTGGGAAGGGGTGAGCGCCGAGCGCGAGCACGCGGCGCGCGTGCAGGCGTCGGAGGAGCAGGCGCTCAATCGCATGCACGAGCGGCAGCGCGTGGCGCGTGGCGACAAGCGCGCGGCAAAAGCGGGGAATCGCCCGAACGTGCGAACCGAGGAGCGCGCGATTCGCCGCAAGCTGGAGGAAGCGGAAGGCCGCGTAAGCGAGCTCGAAGGGCGGATCGCGTCCGTGACGAGGGAGCTCGAGAACCCGGAGCTGTACACGCGCGCCAACGGGCCGGCCGATGCGAAACGGCTCGGCGACAAGCTGGACAAGCTGAAGGTGGAGCTGGACCGGTCACTCGAGGAGTGGAGCGAAGCCGGTGCGCGCCTCGCCGCTCTCGAGTAACCGGTCCGGGATTATCTCACTCTTATAGCGACCCTGGTCGGATCGCCAGGGAGTCCAGCGATGGCGTGCCGCAGCGTGAGCGCACCGGCAGTCCGCGGCGTGAACTCGACGTCGATGATCTCACCCGGCGCGAAATGGTCCAGTTTCGCCGAAGTCGCCCTGATCTGATGCGGGGGGAGATCGGCTCCATCCTTGGCGACGATGCGCCATTCGAGCGGAGTTTCGCCCTCGAACAACCCGATCGCGAGCAGATAGTCAGTGCGGATGTTGATCAGGCGGAAGCGGTAGGGCGTGCCCGCTCGCAGCTCGAGCGTGTCCGAAGCTGCTTTCCCGTTGAGCAGCGTTCCCGGCGGCGGACTCAAAAAGTTTATCGTCGGCCCGTTGTCGCTGAACAGCATGACGTGATCGGTTTCGGCGTCGCGCGGCCGCACGGGATCGACCACCACGATCGCGCCGTACAGACCTGACGAGATCTGCTGGTTCTCGTTGGAGTGGGAGTGGTACATGAACGTGCCGACGCGTGGCGGCGTGAATCGCACCGTGAGCGAGTCACGGGGCGGGATCATCGGCAGCGTATTTCTTCCGTAGCCGCTCCACCCGGGCACTCCGTCGGGAAAGCTCTCCAACTCAATGCCGTGCCAGTGAACGGCCGCTGGTTCGTGAGAGGTATTCACGATGTTGATCGCGACCGGCTGGTCTTTCGCGAGGGTCAGCGTCGGACCCGGAGTGGGCATCGCGTCGGCATCCGCTTCTTCGCGCGATCCGCCGAGTACGTACGAGTAGCCCACGTAATCGCCGTACACCGAAGCCCGCGACCGGATCAGTAGCCGGATCGGCCGGGCCGGCTGACGCGAGACTACAGCGCGTCCGCGCGGCTTCACGCGAATTCCCATGACCAGGCCAGCCATGTTGTGCACCGGAGCGCCGGCGACGTGGGCCGCATGTGCTTCAGCGACCGCGCTGGGCGGCATACGGCGATCGGACTCAAGAGCCGCGTATGTGGCAATGTGCCCGGCGAAATGGCAATGGAAGATCCAGTTGCCGCTCCGCGTGGGCGACCAGGTCATCGCCATGGTCCTTCCCTGAAGCAGCAGCTCTGTGACTGCGAGTCTTCTGTCCGCGGCGGCGTAGATCGAGTCGCGCGCGCCGTTCCCGGTCGCGTTGACCCGGAAGTAGAAGCCGTGCAAATGCATGGGGTGCTCGAGCGCCGACATGTTGATGACGCGCCAGTGCAGGGAATCTCCCTGGGTCGCGTTCAACCGCTCGGTGTGCGGCCACGAGAGGCCGTTGATCGCGAGCGTCGCGTTCGGGCCGAGCCCACTGACGGTGGTCGTGTCCGGGAAAATGAACCAGTTGGTGATGATGAAAATCCTGTCGCGCTCGCGCGCCCGCATGCCCGCCGGGTCGACGATGATCGCGCCGTTCAACTGGCTGTCGTCCGTAATGCGACCGAAGACAGGACCGTCCCCCGTTCGTCCCGCATAGTAGAACGTGCCCGCCTCCGTGATCGTGAATCGCAGCTCCCGGCTCTCACCCGCCGGGATGCCCGTACTGTCGGAAAGCCCGCGCGTCTGTCCCATCCCATACAGCCAGAGCGTTTTGCTCAGCGCGTTGCGTACGACCGCGCGAATTTCGGTACCCACGGGTACGCGAAGCAGCGGACCCGGGGTCTGGAGTGCGCGGCCCTCTTCGCCGAATGCGGCAACGGTGAGCTGCGGACCCGTGGGGCCTTCGGGAATCCACAACCCGGGGCGCGCAACGAGTCGTACGGTCAGCACACCGTCTCGCAGACGTCCCGCGGCCCGGCGATTGTCGTTCGGTACGATGCGCGTGACTGCCGACACGCCGCGTCCGGCCAACGTGGGAGGTGGCGCCGCAGCCGCGAGTGTGACGAGCGTTACTGTGGCAATACCGTACGCCAGAGGACGACCGTACCAGGACATATAGCTCGGTTGTTAGGGATGATCGAGGGAGACGATCCCGGCGCGAAGACGTTTCCCGCGGGAGTGAGACGGGCGTGAAAATGGCTTCCCTGGGGGAAGTCGTCAAGCGCGCAGCCCAAACGGGCGCCCGGCGCCGGAAAACCGTAGATTGGCGGCATGGCAGGAGACGTACTGACCGTTGCGATGTCCCATGTGAGTGCCGCGTGCTGACCCCCTCCACCGGAATTCCGGCTCTGCCAGGTCCGGATGAGGATGCGCGCGACGGCGCCGGGCGGCTTCGGCTGGTGACGCCGGCGACGAATGATGTGGTGTGGGATTGGAACCTCATCGCCAACACCCTGCAGTTCAGTCCCTCGGTTCGAACCGTATTTCTATACGGCCCCGACGAGCCGGTGGATGACATCGAATGGTGGATGGCGCAGATACATCCGGACGAGCGCGAGTCAGTCGTGGCGGGTATTCGCCGGGCGATCGCGGAGCGTGGCCAGTTCTGGTCGGCTGAGTACAGGTACCGCCGGGGGGATGATTCCTACGCGCACGTCTTCGACCGCGGATTCATCAGCCGCGCCGGCTCCGGAAATGCCGTACGCATGGTCGGCTCGATGTTCGACGTGACGGACCGGAAGATCGCCGAGCAGACTCTGCGCGACAGCGAGCGTCGTTTCCGCTCGTTGATCGAGAACGCTTCCGATGCTATCGCGATCATCAGCGCGGAGGGAAAGTTCATATTTGCCAGTGAGAGCTATGTGAATGTGCTCGGATTCGAACCTTCCGAACTGGTGGGTAAGGACGTGCTGGGCTTTGTGCACGCGGACGACCTTGCGGGAGCGACCAGCTCGCTCGAGCGGATCGCGAACGAGGCGGGTACATCCGTCCACATCACGCTCCGATGCCGCCACAAGGATGGGAGCTGGCGCGTACTTGATACCCGCGCCAGGAACCTGCTCCACGATCCGGCCATTGGAGGAATCGTCTCGGCGTCGCGCGACGTCACCCAGCAGTTCGCCCTCGAATCGGAGCTGGTGCAGGCGCAGAAAATGGAAGCCATGGGCCAGCTAGCCGGCGGAGTCGCGCACGAGTTCAACAACCTGTTGACGGTCATCACCACCAACGTCGATTTGATCGTGAGCGCCATCCCGTCTCAGCTGGAGATCCACGAGAATCTCACCGAGATCCGTCGCGCCGCGGGGCAGGCCGCTGGATTGACTCGCCAGCTTTTGAACTTCACGCACCGGCGCTCGGAGGACCCGCAGGTCGTGAATCTCAACGAGGTCGTTAACGACTGCCAAGGATTGCTGCGGCGCGTGATCGGCGAGCAGGCGAAGCTGCGAGTGAAGACCTCGGCCAGGATGCCACTCGTGAAGATCGACCGCGCACAGATCGAGCAGGTGCTGATGAATCTCGTATTCAACGCGAGGGACGCACTGCAGGATGGGGGCGTCGTCGAGGTGTCGACGGAGCGCCAGAGGGTGCAGGCAGGGGACTCGCAGGCCTTCACCGCGATCCCACCCGGCGAGTACTCCGTGCTGGTCGTGCGCGACACCGGTACCGGGATGACGCCGGAGATCCGCGCGCGCGCGTTCGATCCATTCTACACGACCAAGGAGATCGGGAAGGGAACGGGGCTCGGCCTGGCGATGGTGTATACGATCGTGAAGCAGGCCGGCGGACACATAGATCTCGAGACCAGGCGTGGCGCGGGCACGACGTTCCGGATCTATCTCCCGCGCGTGATGTCTCCCACGGTAACGCCATTCGATGGCACGCCGGCCGTCCGTCCGAAGGCCGGAAGCGAGACGGTGCTGCTCGTGGAAGACGAGGACATGGTTCGCAAGGTCGTGCGCCGCATGCTCCTCCATCAGGGCTACAATGTGATCGAGGCATCCAACGGCAAGGAAGCGCTCGCGCTCGCGCTGGAGGATCCCGCCCGGATATCGCTCGTGCTCACGGACGTGATGATGCCGTTGATGGGCGGCCCGGAGCTCGCCCGCCAGCTGTGGGCGAAGTTTCCGAAGCTCAAGATCATCTTTCTGAGCGGCTATGCGCCGGACACGATGTCGCTGGACTCCGCGCTGCCGGCCGGCGCGATTCTGATAGAAAAACCCTTCGCGATAGAGAAGCTCGCCACGAAGGTGCGCGAGGTCCTGGATAGCGCCGATGCGGGAACGTCGCGCATGATTGACATGACCGCCAAAACAAACTAGCCTTCGCGGTTACCCCGATAATTCGCGCCAGTAGCTCAGCTGGATAGAGCAGCAGCCTTCTAAGCTGCGGGTCGGGGGTTCGAGTCCCTCCTGGCGCGCCATACGAACAGCAAAAAAGATTTTTCGCGCCCATAGCTCAACTGGCAGAGCATTCGACTCTTAATCGACAGGTTGTAGGTTCGATTCCTACTGGGCGCACTTTTCGCGCACGACCCGCGTGGCTCAAGGCTGCGCGGGTCGTTTGAGTTTTGAGTGGAGCGTTTGCAGTGGGTGTGTCCCCTTCGGTCGCTACGCTGCGCTAAGACGCGCCCTGCGGGAACACACCCACTGCAAACGCTCCATCAGTCGATTGACCCACGCAGCCGGCACGCGGGTGTGCGCTCACTGCCCGAACGGCGGGCAATGGGTCGAGCGTTTACGGTGCTACGGTTATTGGTACCCAGGCGCGCGTGTCGTCCCAGGCGAGGGAGAGGCGGCCGTTGTCGATCGCGAGGGTGAACTGCTCGACGGGCGTGGTCAGCCGCTCCACGGTCATGGGTATGCGCGCGAGATCGCGGTCCTGGTTGTAGACCGTTCCCCATTGACCGGTCTGCTTGTTGATCACGAGCTGCCAGCCGGACCGGCCCGGGATCGACCAGAGCGTGTACGAGCCCGCGGGCACGGCGACGCCACCGACGGTGAGATTCCGGTCCGTCGTGAAGACCGTCGCGGTGTTGGCGCCCGTGCGCCACACGGCATCCCAGGGCACGACGCCGCCGAAGATCGTGCGTCCCCGCTTCGAGGGCCGTTGGTACGCGATCGAGACGTTTGCGCCGCCGACAGTGGTGCGGACGGAGTCGGCCGGCGAAAGCGGGCCGAGGCCGGTTCCAGCCGCATCGCGCGCGGCGTAGTCGCGAATCCACGGGGGGAGGTTCACGGTGGAGACGCGCCTCGCCACGGCCCCCAGCGTGGAGCGCCGCCCGTTGACCATGTGCACGCGACCAACCGCGTCGAGCTGCACGAGCACTTGGCCAAGGCCGGGCGCGGTAAACGAGTACGTCGCCGGCGATTCCAGCCGCACCGTGAACGGCAGTGGATCACCGCCGAACTGCGCGATGACGAGCGTGTCCCCATGGGCCAGCGCGTTCCGCGCGAGTACCGCGAACGGGGAGTACGCGGGGAGTGACAGCACGCTGGAGATTCCACCGTTCACCATTCTCGATGTCTGGGTCCGCGCGCCCGTCGTGTTCGTGACGGAGATCGAGTCACGAGCGACCGAGAACACAGTGCTCGCTCTGGCCGAGTCGCGATGATCCGCAGGCGCGCGTGACCGCACTCCGTACGCCGTCACCAGCCCTTCGTTGTCCCAGCTCATGCTGACGCGCCGGACGGCGGTGCGCGGCGTACGGCCGACGACTTCAGCCTCGAGCGTATTGCCGCGAATCGTGAACAGCTCCAGGGCCGTCGTGTCCGCGCCCAGCGTCGTCACGAAAGCGGCGCTGTCGCCGGCGAACGGGGCGGGCGGGCGGGGCAGCGCGCCCGAGCCCGCGCAGGCGGAGAGGGCAGCGGTGGCGAGTGCCAATAAGGCTTTCATAGTGGCGTCCTTGGAATGGTGACGAGTGACTAGTGACTAGTAGCTACTTACTGCGCACGCCGCCACCCTGGCCCGCGCAGCGCGCGCCCCGGCTTCGCTCCGGTGTGCGTCCCGTTCTGCAGCACGCGGACGCCGTTCACCCAGACGTCGCGCACACCCACGGAATTCTGATGAGGCCTGTCGTACGTCGCGAGATCCCGTACCGTCGCCGGGTCGAAGACCACCACGTCGGCGAACATTCCTTCGCGCAGCAGTCCGCGATCGCCAAGCCCGAGGATCTGCGCCGTCGCGGACGTCATCTTCCGCACCGCGTCCTCCAGACGGAGCACGCCCTCGTCCCGCACGTACTTGCCGAGAATGCGCGTGAAGGTGCCGTACGCGCGGGGGTGGGTCAGCCCGCGGGCGCTGTCAGGGTTCTGTCCGCCGGCGTCGCTGCCGATCACGACCCAGGGCTGCGCCAGCTTGTACGCGACGTTCTCTTCGGACATCCGGAAGTTGAGCTTGCTGAGGCCGTCTTCCTCCAGCAGCGTCAGGTCGATCAGCGCGTCAGCCCAGTGCTTCCCGAGCGAGTCGGCTATCTGGTCCAGGCGCCATCCCTCGAACTTGCGCAGCTCTGGTTGCCGGAAGCCCAGCACCATCATCACCTGCGGCCCGTCCGCGACGCAGCCATCCGATTCCTTCCCGGACAGCATGTCCGCGACGACGCGCGCCCTCGCGGTGGAATCGCGGAGATTCTCCAGCAGCTTGCCGTCGGCCGACGCCCAGTCGGGAATGCACGCCGACAGGTTGTTGCCCGAGGCCGGGTACGGATACATCGTGGCCGTCACGTCCTGGCCTGCCCGGCGCGCGGAGTCGATCTTGGCCACGGCGAGCCGTGCCTTCGGCCAGTTCCGCTGGCTGGTCGCCTTGAGGTGATAGATCACCACCGGCACACCCCCGCGCCGCCCGATCTCCAGCGCTTCATCGATGGCTTCGAGTAGCTGATCGCCTTCGCTCCGGACGTGCGTGATGTACGAGCCGTTGTACGCACCCATCGCCTTCGCCATCTCCGACAGCTCGTCCGTCGAGGCGAACGCGCCGGGCGGGTAGATGAGCGCGGTGGAGATCCCGAACGCGCCATCCTCCATCGCGTTGCGCACGACGGCCCGCATCGTGTCCAGCTCGGCTGCAGTCGCCGGGCCTACGGCCTGACCCTTGGCATACGCGCGGACCGTTGTGGCGCCGAGATACGAGCCGGAGTTCACGGAGTTGCCATTGCGCTCCATCGCCTCGAGCCACGCGCCGTACCCGCGCGGTCCGCGGAAGAGCGGCTGCAGCAGCTGCCGGGCCGGGGTCGCATCCCAGATCTCGTATAGCGAGTCGATCTTCGAGTTGGCTGGCGCCGGCGTCGTGGACTCACCGAGTATCTCGCTCGTCACGCCCTGCGTGACCTTGCTGATGACGCGGCCGTCGCCGGTAAGGAGCGGTGTCCAGGAGTGGCTCTGGATGTCGATGAATCCGGGCGCGACGACCATGCCTGTCGCGTCGATGCGCTCCTTCGCCCGAGCGCGCGCGAGCGATCCCTTCGGCCCCACGAAAACAATCCTGTCACCCTGGACGCCGACATCGCCGTAATACCAGGGATTCCCGGTGCCGTCGACGATCTTGCCGTCGGTGATGATGACGTCGTAGGCGCCCACGGGGGCGACAGGGCCGCGGGCCGTGGCTGGCGCGCAGGCGGCGGTCAGCAGAGCGACGGGAAGGATCAAGCGGAATCGCATGAAGATCCTCTGAAAGAAGCTGTCAGCTATCAGCTGACCACGGAATGATCGGGAGCGGCCGAAAAAAAATCAGCGGGCAGTTTGTCACTGCCCGCTGAAATCTACGGTTGTTCCCG
>JBKJKB010000290.1:0-9208 GCA_046597675.1 Gemmatimonadaceae bacterium | reverse complement strand
GGATGGATCGCGCGCAACGGGCTGATCGCGGCCAACTGCGGGGATAACAGGACGGCTGATTCGCTGTCGGCCATCCTGGGCGACATGGAGCGACCGTATCTTCGTGGTGGCAATGTGGTGGCGCGCGCCCGGATCGCCGCGGCTCAGGGGAAAAAACGAGAAGCCGTCCAGTTTCTTCTCGATGCCATCGCACAGGGCGAGTCCTATGGTGGCCATTTCCACGAGTACGCAGAACTTGCCGCGCTGCGCGACTTCGAGCCGTTCAAGTCGGCCATGAAGCCCAAGAACTGATTGCGGCACCACATTGGCACCGAAGGCGGCGGCGCGCGTGGCGTGCTCCTACTTCCGCGGCTAGCTTTGGCGGCCACAGACTCGCCGCAGAAATAGTCCCACCAGCGCACGCTAAAAATGGCCACATACAAGCTCTCGACCGTACCCTCCGCCGGCGAACGAATCGACTGGCGCGACGGAAAGCTTTCCGTCCCTTCCAATCCGATCATCCCGTTCATCGAAGGCGATGGCACGGGCCCGGATATCTGGAAGGCGTCCCAGCGCGTGTTCGACGCCGCGGTCGAGAAGGCCTACGGCGGAGAGAGAAAGATCGCGTGGATGGAGGTTTTCGCCGGAGAGAAGGCTTTCACGCAACACAACGACTGGTTGCCGCAGGAAACGGTGGAGGCGCTCAGGGAGTTCCGTGTTTCTATCAAGGGACCGCTGACCACTCCGGTCGGCGGCGGCATCCGCTCCCTCAACGTCACGCTCCGCCAGGTGCTGGATCTTTACGCCTGCATCAGGCCGGTGCGCTACTTCGAGGGCGTCGGTGCGCCGATGAAAGAGCCCGAGAAGGTCAACATCGTGATCTTCCGGGAGAACACGGAGGACGTGTATGCGGGAATCGAATGGAAGGCGGGCAGCGACGAGGCGACTCGCCTGCGCGACTTCATCCAGAAGGAGTTCAAGAAGGAGATTCGCGAGAACTCCGCGATCGGCATCAAGCCCGTGTCCGAGTTCGGCTCCAAGCGGCTCATCCGCATGGCTATCCGGTTCGCGATCGAGAAAAGCCGCGAGTCGGTGACGCTCGTGCACAAAGGCAACATCATGAAGTTCACCGAAGGCGCGTTCCGTGACTGGGGCTACGAGCTGGCGAGCGAGGAGTTCGCCGGAACGGCGTGCGCTGAAGCGGATCTCAAGGGCGATGCCTCGCGCGCCGACTGCGTGATCGTCAAGGACCGGATCGCGGACTCGATGTTCCAACAGCTCCTGCTCAGATCGTCGGAGTATTCGGTGCTCGCGACGCCCAACCTGAACGGCGACTACATCTCCGACGCTGCGGCCGCGCAGGTCGGCGGACTGGGGATCGCGCCGGGCGGCAACGTCGGTGACGGACTCGCGGTATTCGAGGCCACGCACGGCACCGCGCCCAAGTACGCGAACAAGAACAAGATCAATCCCGGCTCGGTGATTCTCTCGGGCGTGATGATGTTCGACTACATGGGCTGGAAGGAAGCAGCCGCGCTCATCGTGCAAGGAGTGGAGAACGCGATCAAGCGGAAGCGCGTGACGTACGACCTCGCGCGGCAGATGCCCGGCGCGACAGAGGTCTCGACCTCCGATTTCGGAGAAGCCGTGGTCGCGGGGATGACTGCTTGAACCCTACGATCTCGCTCGCTTCCGGCGGCCTCATCGGCCACAAGGCCCCGCTGCTCGCGCTCGCGCTCGGTGACACCGCGGAGCTGACGGACCAGACGCGCGAGCTCGATGGAGTTCTGGGCGGCGCGATAGCGCGTGCCACCAGCAGCCGGGACTTCCGTGGCGCGCGCGATGAAACATTGTTGCTCTCCGGTGGGGCGTCCGGACCGCGAATGGTCCTGCTCATCGGCGTCGGCGCCGTATCGGACCGGCCCGGCGCTCTCCGCAGGGCAGCGGCCATCGCCGCGAGACACGCGAACAAGCTGGGCGTCGCGGAGCTGACCTGGCACGGAGGGGAGCTGAATGAGCGCGAGGTCGAGGCAGTAGCGCTCGGACTTTCCGCCGGCGCGTGGGATTACACGGAGACGAAAACGCAGCCGCCCGAGAACGAGCGGCGGGCACAGCTCGCTTCCGTAACGATCGCCGCCTCCGATTCTCCGGCAGCGCAGCGCGGTCTTGCGAACGGTCTCGCGCTGGCCGAGGGGCACTCACTCGCGCGGCGCCTGGCCATGATGCCAGGCAATCTCTGCACGCCGGATTATCTCGCCGAGACGGCGGGCGAGATCGCCGGACGGCACGGGATGGAAGTGACGGTCTGGGGAAGATCGGAGATGCAGGAAGAGGGGATGGGCTCTTTCCTCGCCGTCGCGCAGGGCACGCCGCAGGATCCCAAGCTGATCGTGCTCAAGTACACCGGCGCGAAGAACGGCTCGCCTCCGATCGCGCTCGTGGGCAAGGGACTCTGCTTCGATTCCGGTGGAATCTCCATAAAGCCTGCACAGAACATGGAGCTGATGAAGTTCGACATGTGCGGGGCGGCGGGCGTGCTCGGTGCGCTCGAGGCGATCGCCAGGATGAAACTCGAGGTGAACGTCATCGGCGTGATCGGTGCGACGACGAACATGCCGTCGGGGACCGCGTTCAAACCCGGCGATGTCGTGCGCAGCCACCTCGGCAAGTACATCGAAGTGGTGAACACCGACGCCGAAGGGCGGATGGTGCTCGCCGATCTCCTGTCGTACGTCCGCCGGTTCAATCCCGCGGTCACGATCGACGCGGCGACGCTCACGGGAGCCGTCGTAATCGCGCTCGGGCACACGGCGACCGGCGTCTTCAGCAGCGACGATGCGTTGACCTCCGAGGTGATCGACGCAGGGAAGCGGGCGGGCGAGCCCGGCTGGCCGTTGCCGCTGTGGGACGAGTACAAGGAGCTGATCAAGTCCGACGTCGCCGACATGAAGAACGCGGGCGGACGCGCCGCCGGCTCGACGTCCGCCGCGATGTTTCTCAAGGAATTCACGGAGGGAATGCCGTGGATCCATCTCGACATCGCCGGAACCGCGTACTCGGAGACGGACCTGGTCTCGCTTCCGAAAGGACCCACCGGTGTGCCGGTTGGAACGTTCGTCGAGTTCGTCCGGGGTCGGGCGAGCTGAACCCGGACAGTATGAAGTCGGTTCGCCGCGGCGCGCTTGCCGGGGCCGTTGTGCTCGCCGCTCTCTGGACTACGCCCGCGCAGCTGCGCTCGCAGGTGGTCGTGCCGCCGGCGAGCGAGCAGCCGATTCCACCCAAAGCTCCGCCGGACTCCGCGATCGTCCCTGCGGACACTGTAAAGCGCGACACGGTGAAGGCCGAGATCGGGCGGCTTCGTACTCCGGCCACGTACGACATCGGCCCGCAGTACCGTTGGGACAGGGAAGAAATGTTCGCGAGCGGCGCGCTCACCGTGACGGACCTGCTCGCCAGGATTCCCGAGCTCACGGTCTTTCGCTCAGGATGGATCGCCACGCCGCAAACGGTCGCGCACAACGGCAGCTTCGAGCGGATTCGTTTTTTCTACGACGGGGTCGAGCTCGACCCGATGGACCCGCGCCACCAAGGACTCCACGACCTCGCGGCCATCCAGATATGGACGCTCGAGGAACTGGCGGTCGAGCGGGCGGCCGGTGAGATACGCGTCCACATGCGCACCTGGCGGGTCGATCGCACGACGCCGTACATGCGCACTGACGTGATCACCGGCAGCGAGGAGACCGACATCTACCGCGGCTTTTACGGCAAGCGATTCGGCCGCGGCCAGGCGCTGCAGATCGCCGCGCAGCAGTCCGGCACGCAGAACCGGCGATTCGGAGGAGGAGGAGGAGGGCTGTCGCTGTTCGGCCGAGTGGGAATCGGCCGGCGCCTGTGGAGCGTGGATGCCACTGCGAACCGCACCCATTTCGGGCGCGACCCGCAGGACGCTTTCACGGCCGGCGGAATCCCCCCGTACGACGCAATGCAAACGGTCGCCTATGTTCGCGGCTCGCTCGGCGCGGTCGGCTCGGGACCATGGCTGGAGCTGGTAGCCGCATCGCACGAGATCAAGGAATCGAGTCCGACGATCACGGCTTCCCAGATTGCGTCCCGCAGATTCGTTGCAGACTCGGCGGACACCACGAGGTCGCGAACGCAGCTCGTCGCGACCGCTGGGTTCAACCGGTGGGGCGCGTCGATCACTCTTGCAGATCGTCTGCGGCGCTATGGCGGCGAGGCATTCAATGCGCTGAGCGGGCGCGCCGAGGTCAACACGCGGATGCTGGCGGCCGGAGTCTTCGCGGAATACGACGACGAGCGGGGTGTCAGACGCGCCGACGGGAATGTGCGGTTCACGCCGCTGTCGTTCGTCACGCTGGCGGGTGGCGTGTCGCAGCAATCGGCAGAGGGGTCCCGCGCGGTAGTGCCGGACTCGCGATCGCTGCGCGGCGAAGCGGGGCTGCGTCTGCTCGGACCCTGGCTGTACGCGGGCTTGGTGAGATCGGATACCGTCCACACCCGGGCGCCGGCGATGTACGACACCGCCTACGTGGCCTCAGGCGCGGCGGAGAGAACCGCGACGTACGCAGGGGTCCGCGGTGCGATCTGGCGGGGAATAGGCGTTGACGCATTCTTCACTCGCTGGGACGTCGGCCAGGACTACCTGCCCGAGTACCAGACTCATGTCGAGCTCAACTTTGCGACGCGCTGGCTGTCACGGTTCCCGCGCGGCGATTTCGGCCTCCGCAGCTGGGTGGCTTACGACTACAGGGCCGAGGTCTCATTCCCGACCCGGAGCGGCGCCGCCGAGATCACGATTCCGAGCCACGTGATTTCCGGTCTGCTCGAGATCCGGATCATGCGCGCCGCGATCACGTACCAGACGCGAAACATGTTCGGATTCGAGCACGACATCGTGCCGGGGTTTCTGGTTCGACAGGTTCAGATATACGGCGTGCGATGGGACTTCTGGAATTGATTATGTTATTGTGGCATCGTAACTTAGGCGACCTTAAATGATAAACAGCATGACCGGCTTCGGCACCGCCGAAGGGACGGTCGGGCAGGCACGCGTAACGATCGAAATCCGGACCGTCAATCACCGGTTCTTCAACTCGAGCATCAAGCTCCCGTCGGCATTCAGTGCATGGGATGGCGATGTTCGCGAGGCGCTGCGCCGGCACATCGCGCGCGGCCACGTGTCGTTGAGCGCGCGAATCGAAAGGACCGATGACTCTCCGATTCAGGTCGATGAGGCACGATTCTCGGCGTACGTCACGCAGCTCAGAGAGCTGGGAAAGCGTCATGGAATGGCTTCCGAGCTGGACCTCGCCACGGTGCTGAGACTTCCCGGCGTGGTCGTGACCGGAGCAACCGAGGAAGCCGGCGGGACCGCCGCTGAGCTCGTAGCGGTGGTGGAAGAGGCGGCCTCCGCGCTCACACAGATGCGCAAGGAAGAAGGCGAGCGTCTGGCGCAGTCCATTCGCGAGCGGCTCGACATCATCGAGGGCGCTTTGGGCCGCCTTGCTGATCGGTCGCCTGCGCGGCTCGCGGAGCAGAAGGCGCGGCTCGAGCGAGCAGTGGCGGAGCTGGCAGGTGGCGTGGCGGTCGACCCGCAGCGGCTGGCGCAGGAGATCGCCATCATGGCCGACCGGCTCGACGTCTCTGAGGAGTTGGACCGGTTCCAGTCGCACCTGCACTCGTTCAGGGCCACGCTCGACGACGACGGCCGCGAGCCGGTGGGCAAGCGGCTGTCGTTCGTCCTGCAGGAGATGTTGCGGGAGGCGAACACGACCGGAAGCAAGGCGAACGATGCGGCGATGCTCGCCGAGGTCGTGTCGGTGAAGGAAGAGCTGGAGCGGATACGCGAGCAGGTCGAGAACCTGGAGTGAAGCCTTTCCCGGTGATCCTATCGTCGCCTTCGGGGGGCGGGAAGACGACGATAGCGCGCGCGCTTCTCAGCCAGCGCCGCGACGTCGGCTACTCGATTTCCTGCACGACCAGGCAGCCGAGGCAAGGAGAAGTAGATGGAGTCGATTATTTTTTTCTGACCGCGGACGAATTCGAGCTGTCAGCGAATCGCGGAGAATTCGCGGAATGGGCCGTGGTTCACGGGCAGCGCTACGGCACGCTCAAGAGGGAAGTGGAGCGCGTGCTGTCGTCGGGGAAGCACGTGATCATGGACATCGACGTGCAGGGAGCCCGTCAGCTCGCGGACGCCTTCCCTAACTCCACGCTCGTTTTTCTTCTGCCGCCATCGGCCGAGGCACTGGTGGAGCGGCTCCGCGGGCGCCGCAGCGAGGGCCCTGAGGCGCTGATAATGCGTCTGGAGAGCGCGGTAGAGGAGTTGAAGGCGGTTTCGATGTATCATTACATGGTCACGAACGACCGCCTGGACATCGCGGTCGCCCGCGTCTCGTCGATTATCGACACGGAGGCGGTCAGTCGTGATCGCACCGGTCAGTCGGATGAAGCCGACGTCGGCGCTCTCATTGAACAATTGCAGCTCGAAATCAGAAAACAACAGGAGATCGGATAGATGCGAGTTTTCACCCCCGAAGAAGCGGCACGCAGCGCCACCAACAAGTATCTCGCCGTGCTCGTCGCCGCGAAGTACGCGCGCGTGCTGAACGAGTTTCCGGCCGGATTGTCACGCGAGGTCAAGCTTACGACTCGCGCGATGGAGGAGCTGTCGAGCGGAACGATCGAGTACAAGGTCATTCCGCGTCGCAAGCCGGAGTAGTTTCCCGCGCGCCCCTACGACTCGCGGCGGATTCTCCTCGGAGTCTCCGGGGGGATCGCCGCCTACAAGTCGGTATCGCTTGCGCGGCTTCTCACGCAGGCGGGCGCGCAGGTTGATGTAGTTCTTACCCGGGCCGCGCTGGAGTTCGTCGGCGCGATCACGTTCGAGGCGGTGACCGGGAGACAGGCACTCGCCGAGATATTCGAGCCCGGGCACGCACTCGATCACATTCGTCTGGCCCGCGAGGCGGACGCCGTGGTGATCGCTCCCGCCACGGCGGACCTCATGGCGCGCGCGGCCCACGGTCATGCCAACGATCTGCTGACCGCCAGCCTGCTCGCCACCAGCTCCCCGGTTCTGTTCGTCCCGGCGATGAACGATCACATGTGGGCGCATCCGCAGACCGTGCGGAACGTCGAGCACCTGCGGGAGATCGGCTACAGCGTGCTCGATCCCGATGACGGACCTCTCGCCATCGGTGAAGGCAGCGGGCCGGGACGGATGCCCGAGCCCGAGACGATCTTCGCGCACCTCGGCCGCGTGCTGGAATCCGACAACACCCTTCGTGGCCGGCGAATCCTCGTCACGACCGGCGCGACCCGCGAGCCAGTGGACCCCGTGCGGTTTATCTCGAACCAGAGCACCGGGAAGATGGGTGCCGCGATCGCTGCCGCCGCGTGGCGACGCGGAGCGGATGTGACCCTGATAGCCGGGCACACCGACATCCCCTTGCCCGGTGGCCCCCGGGTGATTCGCGTCGACACCACGGAAGCGATGGCCCGCGCGGTGGCCGGAGAGATGTCCTCGGCTGACGCGCTGGTGATGGCCGCCGCCCCCGCGGATTTTACTGTAAAGAGCGCCGGCACGAACAAGATCAAAAGGGAAGGCGGCGCGCCGTCGCTGGATCTCGTCGAGACCGCCGACATTCTGAAGGCCGCATCGGGTGCGAGGAAAAAAGGATCCGTCGTCGTGGGCTTCGCGCTCGAGACGGGCGACGCCGCGCGGCGGGGAGAGGAGAAGCTGCGCGCCAAGAACCTCGACATGATCGTGATCAACGACCAGAACGAGGAGGGCGCGGGATTCGGCGGAGACACCAACCGGGTCACGCTGATGTCGCGAGACGGCAAGCGCGAAGAATTGCCGCTCATGCTCAAGACCGAGCTCGCGGAAGAGCTCCTGGACCGCATAGGAGCCATGCTGAATGGATCCTAGGGAGCAGCTGAGGACTTACCTCGAGCAGCGGCGCGAGACGGGAGAGACCGAGCTGGTCCTCGACAAGCTCTCGATCGACGAGGTTCTGCGGATAATCGCGGGCCAGGTGTCTTCGGCCCGCGGCACCGCCGTCGCCGCCGCGGCCGCCGCCGAGAAAGAGCATCCGTCGAGCGCACGGGCCGCGGATCCTGGTACCGGAGACTGGCGGGAGGCGCTACGTGAGGCTGGAGTTGGACAACCGGCGGATGCCAGGGTGCCGGAGCGGATCGTGCCGCCCGAGCCCCAGGTGCCATCGCCCACGCCGGACCCAGCCGCGCCCGATGCCGCGCCCGATGCCGCGCCCGATGCCGCGCCCGTCAAGCGACCGAGCGTCCCGCGGCTCGCGTTTCCGCAGCCGGGCCACGAGGCCAATGGTCCGGACGTCCCCAGTGAATTCAAGACGGGGATCGTCGTTGGTGCGGCGGACTCGGAGCTGTTCCGCAGTCCGTTCTCGCACCTGGAATCGCTCGAGGCGATCGCCGAGACCGTGCGCGGGTGCACGGGCTGCCTGCTCCACGCCACCGCGACGAAGGCTGTCCCGGGCGAAGGCGATCCCAACGCTGATCTGGTGTGCGTGGGGGAGGCGCCGGGCGCCGACGAGGACGCGACTGGCCGTCCGTTTGTCGGCGAATCCGGAAAACTCCTAACGAAAATCCTCGAGGCTATCAAGCTCTCACGCGAAGAAGTTTTTATCTGCAATGTCCTTAAGCACCGGCCGCCCGGAAACCGGAATCCGCTTCCCGGGGAAGTCGAAGCGTGCTCACCCTATCTGGTTCGGCAGCTCGAGCTGATCCAGCCCAAGGTCATCGTCGCATTCGGTACATTTGCAGCACAGACATTACTCAATACGAAGTCGTCTCTGAGCCAGCTTCGCGGGCTCGTGCACAGATATTACGGTATGCCACTGATCGTCACCTATCACCCGGCTGCGCTTCTCCGGAATCCAGCGTGGAAGCGGCCAACGTGGAACGATGTCCAGCTCGCCCGTAGAATTCTCGATAGCGCCAGGGAAGGGTCGTGATCCTTTCCGCGACCGACAGCCCCCGTATTCGGAGGATGCCGAACAAGCGGTAATCTCCGCGATGATGCTCGACTCGGACGCGGTACTCCGTGCGACGGAGTTCGTGGACGACTCGATGTTTCATCGCGAGGCGCACCGCAGGATCATCCGCGCCATCCGCGCTCGGCGAGAGCGAGGATGGCGCGGATGATCCTGCGGTGCGCCTCGCGATG
>JBKJKB010000386.1:0-6745 GCA_046597675.1 Gemmatimonadaceae bacterium | reverse complement strand
CGTAGGCGTATGTCCCGACGCGGGCCGGAGTAGTGGCCTGGAGCAGCCAGATATACGCGCTGTAAGCGATCACCGAGCCGAAGATCGAGAGGTAAACAAGGCCTGCCACGGACCGCAACGACACTTCCGCCACTTCGAACGTGCGGTGCTCTCCCGTGGCGAGCGCTACGACCGAGAAGAACGCGCCTGCCGCGAGCATCGTCAGCGCCGCCGATGCGAATCCGGAGTCCGGAAGGTCCGCGCTGCGCGAATAGATGGATCCCGCCGCCCAGGCGATCGAGCCGGAGCAAAGAATCAGAGCTGACGGAACGTGCACCGTGCCGGCTACGCCCGCGCCTGCGCTGACCAGAATCGCCAGTCCGAGGATTCCAAGACCTACGCCCGTCCAGATCTGGCGGGCCGGCCGTACATGCTCGACCACCGTCTGGATTACCACCATCCAAAGCGGCACGGTGGCGACGATGAGTGCAGCGATGCCTGACGGAATTCTCTGCTGGGCCCAGATGAGCGAGCCGTTTCCGGCAAACGGGAGCAGCGCGCCGACTACCGAGGCATTGAGCAGCTGTCGGCGGGAGAATGTGGCGGCTCCGCGGGCGGCCGCGATCGCGTACAGCAACGTGCCCGCCGTGAGGAAACGCGCGGCGCCGAGCAGGAAGGGCGGGACGGTCTCAAGTCCCCAGAGTATCGCGAGGTAACTCGATCCCCAGATGAGATAGATGGCAGCGAACGCCGAGAGAAATTTGAATCGCGGGGAAGTGCTCGTCATCCGGTCCTGTAGCCCATTGGGGACGGTAATTGTAGCGATTGGGTGTCACTCCGCGTACGGCCTCGCGTGGGGAACCTTTGCCATCCCGCTGGTGCCAAAGGTGATACGCCGCGGCCTGCATTCGGCATCGGCCGTGCCTTGACCGCGTCATGGAAGCGCGGCCGAACATGACCGCGCTGAATCCTGGACCGCTCACGCCCGTATGGAGGGGACATTCCATGAGATCATCTTCTTTGTTTGCGTCGTTTGCTCTGCTCGCGCTCGCGGCGTCCGCGGCGGGAGCGCAGGCCAGCGGGTCAATGCGCGGAACAGCCGCTCCCCGGTTCGTCGTCTTTGGCGACGCGATCGTTTCCAAGCCCAAGGGCGACTTCGCCAACTACGTCGATCAGGGCTTCGGGTTCAACGCCGGCGCGATGATCCGTCTGGATCCGGCGGGGATATTCGGCGTTCGTGCCGAGCTGGGCGGACTCCAGTACGGCCGGGAGCGCATGCCGGTGGCGTTCAACTTCAGCGGCCGCGTGACCGCGGATGTCGTCACCACCAACATGATCGGATGGATCGGCGTCGGGCCACAGGTCACGTTCCCGGCCGGACCTGTTCGTCCGTACGCGAACGCCGCGTTCGCGCTCACGAACTTCCGCACGACCTCCGCGCTGGAAGACCGACAGACGTCAGAGCAGTTCGCGGTCACGGAGAACGCGAGCGATTACTCGTCGGCGGTTGTGTTCGGCGGCGGAGTGTACGTACCGCTTGGCGGGCGCGCGTCCACGGCGATGCTGACGCTGGGTGGGAAGTACTACTACGGCGGTGAAGCGACGTATCTGCCGGAAGGCGGGATCGAAGACAATCCCGACGGATCGGTGACGCTGTATCCCGCGCGAACCAAGACCGACTTCGTGATCTGGCAGCTCGGCGTGTCGGTAGGCATTCCGTCGAGACGTCGATGATCGCTTCAGCAGTGGCGTTCGCGGCCGCGCTGGCGCTGAGCCAGGGCGTAACCGTGAGTATCGGTACGCGTTCCAGGCAGGATTCGGCAGCCGCAGCGCGGGCGCGGCAGAGCGCGGACAGCGCGGCGCGGGTGAGAGCGGCGGGCCGCGCCGGGCGGGATTCGGTGCGTGGCGCACGACGGCGTGCCCGCGTAATCGCGGTGACGCCCGAGCACATGCGGACCGCTTTTTCGGATCAGCTCGCGCGGACGACGCTCGAGCGCGCACGAGCGGCGCGCGTGGGCGACGATTCGGCGTTGCTGGGCTACGACGCCAAGGCGCGGGAGCGGGCAAGCGTAGGATTGTCGCTCACGAGGCTGGGCCGCGAGAGATTGCTGGCGCGCTACGAGCGCGTCATGCGCGTGCAGTGGCGCCGCGACCGCGGCGCCCGGGTAGAGGTGCTCGGAGAGCGAACTACGTCGCCCACGTTGGGGATGGGACGCGGAGGAGGAATCGACGTAGATCTCAGCAACGTACCAGCGATCCCGTACTTCCCGGGCCGCGAGCCCCTGTGGGGAGCCGCGCTCGCGCGAATGGATGTCATCGACAGCGATGTCGTAAACCCGCTCGCGCGTGGCGCCGAGGCTTACTACACGTACGAAAGCGGCGATTCGCTGTCGTTCCGCATCGGCGGCGAGACGCGCATCAGCGTGCGCGAGCTTCGAGTGCGGCCGCGGAGACCCGACTGGCGGGTCAGCGTCGCGTCGCTCTGGTTCGACGATGCCACGGGCAGGCTGGTTCGCGCGGTGTACCGGATGTCGGAGCCGATCGACATCTGGCAGGTCGAAGGGGAAGACGGCGGCAAGGGGTGCGATGCGCCCCGCATCGTCTGCTCGGCACTGAATCCGATGACCGCCAACGTGTCGGTGGTCGCGATCGAATACGGGCTGCACGAAGGAAGGTTCTGGCTGCCGCGGCTGCAGACGCTGGACGGCTCGGCGCGCGCGGGGATAATGCGCGTGCCGTTCAAGCTCGAGCAGAGCTTTACCTACGACGAGGTCAACGGCGCGAGCGATTTCGCGCCCGTCGTCATCACACCGGCGGATACCTCGACTGCCGACACCGCGGCTGTCGCCGCGAGACGGGCGGCAAGAGCGGCGCCGTGCGCTGCAGGTGGGAGCCGGGAGAGGGTGTTCTCTCGATTCGAGAACACGCTCGCGGTCTCCGTTCAGACGCCGTGCGACTCGCTCGCGCTTGCACGGTCACCGGAGCTGCCGGAGTCGCCGTACGATCCCGGGGAGGAAGCTTTTTCGTCATCCGAGCTGGACGAGCTGACGGATCGCGCGCTCGGACTCGCTGCGCAGGCGGGTTACATGCGTGGTCCGCCGGAACTGCGATTCGGGCTCGGCATGACCCGTTACAATCGCGTCGAAGGACTGTCCACAGGGATCGCTGCAAGGCAATCGCTCGGCGGCGGCTATACCGCGCACATGTCAGCGCGGCTGGGCCTCGCGGATCTGCAGCCCAACGGCGAGCTGGCCCTGCAGCGTAGCAACGGTCGCACGGACGTCGGCATCGGTATTTACAGGCGACTCGCGGCGTCCAACGATTGGGGCGATCCGCTTGCGTTCGGCAACTCGGTATCGGCGTTGCTGCTGGGGCGGGACGAGGGATTTTACTATCGTACGTGGGGCGCCGAGCTGACACGCGGCCCGACTGACGCCGCGAACGGGATCGTGTCGCGCCTGTTCCTGGAGCACCACTCCGACGCGGTCACAGAGACGTCGTTCTCGCTGGCGCGGGCGCTCAACGGCCGCAGATTCGGCGACAACATCGACGCCGTGAACGGAACCGTCGGCGGCCTGTCGCTGCGCCATGTCGGCTCGCGCGGGTTGGATCCCCACGGGTGGCGCCTGTTGTCCGATGTTCGCGTGGAAGCGGCTGCAGGATCTTTCGACTATTCGAGAGCAGCCGGGGATTTCACGGTATCGCGCGGGCTTGGCTCTCGCGCCGACGGAGCGCTGACCGTCGGCGGTGGAACATCAGGCGGGACGTTGCCTATGCAACGCTGGTGGTTCCTCGGTGGCGCGCACACCGTGCGCGGTCAATCGCCGGCCACACGCGCAGGGAATTCCTACTGGCTCGCGCGTGGCGAGATCGGGTCATCGTTCGTGATGGCGAGGCCGGTTCTCTTCGCCGATTTCGGGTGGGCGGGGGATCGCGGCGACTTCAGCAAGCCGGGAACTCCCATCAGTGGCGCGGGAGTGGGCGCGTCGTTCCTGGACGGGCTCGTGCGGTTCGACGTGGCGAAAGGGATCAGGCCGTCGCGTGGATTGCGCGGCTATATGTATCTGGAAGCTCGCTTTTAGGGCCAGGGCACTCAACAATGTGACTGCTGCGGCAACCGGCGACGCGCGGCCCGGCTTGCATACATGTACATCTTAATGTACATTATCAGGCATGTCAAAACGATACTCTATCGCCGAGGCCCGTTCGAATCTGCCCGCGATCGTCGATCGGGCGGAAGCCGGTCAAGAGATTGAGTTGACGCGACGCGGGAAGCCGGTCGCGGTTGTGGTCTCACTTCGTGAGTTCGAGAGGTTTCGCGGCTCGCGCTTCGGTGACGCGTACAAGCGTTTCCTGAAAGCAAACTCGCTGCGCGATGTCGGGCTTGAGGAGGGTTTCTTCGATTCGACTCGAGACAGGGACGCGGGTCGCAAGGTCGCGCTGTGACGATTCGATATCTCCTGGACACGAGCATCGTGTCTTCGCCGATATCGAAAGAGCCCGACCCCGAGATCGTGAAGCATCTGGAATCCAACGGACACGAATGCGCGATCGCCGCCCCGGTCTGGCACGAGCTGACGTATGGATGTCAAAGACTTCCGCATGGGAAACGACGCGAAGCGCTTGAGACCTACCTTCAAGACGTTGTTCTGGCATCGTTCCCGGTTCTCGCGTACGACGGGGCAGCGGCGCACTGGCACGGTCACGAGCGTGCGCGGCTCGAGCGTCTGGGGAGGCCTGCTCCGTACGTTGACGGTCAGATTGCGGCAATAGCGTTCGTAAGTGACCTGGTTCTGGTTACGGTAAACGTCAGGGACTTTGTGCGGTTCAAGGACGTCGAGGTCGAGAACTGGAGTAAGCGCCGCAGCTGAAACTTCTCACGCACATGCGCATCGTCGAGGAGATCGTCGTGAGCCGCGGGGTGCTCACGAATGGCTTCGCGGACGCAATCCTGTATTTCTTTTCGCTAGACTTCACACGACCTGTCCGACACGCTAACGCGACGCGAATAAGCTGCGGTGCACCATCATAGTTGCGGCAGGCGAGCGGAGCGAGCCCGCCACCTCACAGCTTGCGCCGTCAGCTTCATTCGCTCGTTAGACAGCGCGCGAAATGAATGATGAGAGCAAATCTCGACTAGCTCGCCGATCGCGCGCGGCTTGGATTCGGTTGACGGGATGGATCACCTGAAGTTTGGCACCGGCCGCTCGACCGCCGCGAGTAGGGCATCGAGGGTTTGGCGATCCAAGTACACGCCATCCATGACGACAGCGGCGATGCGACGCGTGTTGCGGATATCCGCCAGCGGGTCGGCGTCGAGCAACACGAGGTCAGCTCGTTTTCCTGGCTCGATGGTTCCGAGTTCGCTCGCGAGACGAAATGCATGCGCGGCATTACGGGTCGCCGCCTGAAGCGCTGCAAGAGGCGGCAGCCCGGCTTCCACGAGTAACCGAAGCTCGTCCTGCAGGCCGAAACCAGGGATGCGAACACCGTCGGTGCCTGCGACAACCATTCCGCCAGCATCATAGAACCGGCGCACGAACCATTTCATTCGCTGATACGCTTCCCGATAGCGATCCAGGTCAGTTCCGCGGAAGCGTGGGATTCCCGTCAATTCGGGATCTTGAGCCGGCGGTGCATGACGCCAAGCAGGATCATGCCAGTATTCGTCGATATTCACCAACAATTCTTCCGTGACAAGCGTTGGTTGAAGCCACGTCCCTTGCTTCACCATGAGGTGTATCAGCGAATCTGCGCTGGCCGTATCCACATGGAGTCAACGCGTGGCACCATATAACCACCATTCATCCGAGCTAGCGCTACTCGGTGGCGGCGTTGGCTCGCGGGTGGGATGCACTGGCGCGATACCCATAACGTGAAAGAGGCCATTTACTCCGGCTTCAACAGCGTCGTGCGTGTAGTCGTGGTAGCCGGTGGGCCGCCATTCATAAGTGTGTCCGTACACCGGTCGGCCTACGCGCTTCGCTTCTGCCACCACAGCGTGGAGATCGGCGTGATCAAGACCGCGATGAATCTTGATTCCCGTGATGTCGTGGAGGAGAAGACGCCGCGCCAGGTCGCGCGCATCCGACGCTCTCGCACGGTTTACGGCAAGAGAATCGACGCGGCCGGACAGGTAGATGCGCGGTATCGGACGTCCGCTCGCCTGTACGGCCGCGCGAACGCGCAAAAGAGGCTCTTCCCGGTTGCGCTGGCCTCCCACATCAATGAGGGTCGTGATGCCGTTTGCGAGATACACCCCTGCGCCACGCGTCGCGGCTTGCGTCGTATCAGCGCTGGACGTGAACCACACAAAAAAGTGAACATGCGTGTCGATTAACCCGGGGATTAGGTATTTGCGTGTCCCGTCAACAATGCGTACGCCAGATCCCACTTTCAGGCTTTCTGTGTGCGCGATCGTTTCCACCCGGTTTCCGGCGACCACAACCGTCATCCCGGGCCGCGCTTGCGCGCCCGTACCGTCGATTAACGTGACGTTCGTAAACGCAATCCTTGAGGGCAGCGCGTCTTGACCATGCAGGGCTGACGCCCAGGTGCTGAGCAGAAGGAAGATGAGCAGCATTGATCGGCCTGCGCGGTTACGAGTAGTCCACAACACTTGTCGAACACTCAAGAGAATAGCTATCGCTGTCTAACGACACAGCTCAGCAGCGGCCGTCTGCTGCAGCGCCTGGTTCGACGGGCCATTGCGCTCCCAGGCACCGACAACCCAGGCATGCACTCACTTGATGTTCTTGCGCCTGAC
>JBKJKB010000196.1:0-4940 GCA_046597675.1 Gemmatimonadaceae bacterium | reverse complement strand
CGTTCGAGCTGACCGGGACCCAGACGTTGCTGGTCGGTGCGTCTGCGGCCTTTGGCCCGAACAATACCGGCCCCTCCGCGAAGACGCAGATATACGGCATCGATGCGTACTACAAATGGAAACCCGCAGCAGCGCAGCAAGGGTTCCCGTTCGTCTCGATGCAGGCTGAGGCGCTGTATCGCCGCTACGACGCGGCCGAGCGCGAAGCCGACGACGACGCGACAGTTGTCTTGCCCAACGAGACGCTCGGCGACCGTGGCTGGTACGCGCAGCTGCTGTACGGCATCCGCCCTCGGATCGTCGCGGGGCTCCGCGCCGACGTCGCGAGCGGTGATGTTGCGGCGTTCGCCTCGGAGGTGCGGGCGGATCGCTCCCGTTTCTCGCCGAACCTGACGTGGTATCCCACCGAATTCTCGAAGATTCGACTGCAGTACAACTATGACGAACGGCGGGGCATAGGGTCCGATCACTCGGTCTGGATGCAGTTCGAGTTTCTGCTCGGCGCCCATGCCTCTCACAAATTCTAAAGGCGTAATACTCACATGAGAAAACTCACTGCATTGAAGCTTGCGAGCGTCGCGCTGCTCGTCCTGGCGGGAACAGCGGCCACCTCCGCGGCAAAGCTGAGGGTCGTCGCCACGACGCCTGATCTCGCGGCGATTGCGCGCGAAATCGGCGGCAGCGCCGTCGAAGTCACCGCACTGGCGAAGCCGACGGAGGATCCTCATTACGTCGACGCCAAGCCAAGCCACATCGTGACACTCAATCGCGCGGACGTGCTGATCGAGGGCGGGGCCGAGCTCGAGTTCGGCTGGCTGCCACCGTTGTTGGAAAGCGCGCGTAACGGAAAGATCGCCGCGGGAGCCCGCGGTCGTATCGTCGCGTCGCAGCGCATACGGATGGTGGAGGTCCCCAAGAGCTTCGATCGTTCGCGGGGAGATGTCCATTCCCTCGGGAATCCGCACTTCCTGATCGATCCGGTGAACGCCAAGATCATTGCCGGCCATATCGCCGACCACTTCGCGCAGGTCGATCCGGCTTCGGCGGCGCTGTACCGAAGGAACAACGCCGCGTTCAACGCCAGGATCGACGCGAAGCTGGCCCAGTGGCAAGGGCAGCTCCGGCCGTTCAGGGGTGCGAAGATCGTGACCTATCACAAGGATTTCGTCTATTTCGCGGAGCGGTTCGGGCTGCAAGTCGTCGAGACGCTCGAGCCGAAGCCGGGCATCGCGCCTTCGCCGGCACATATAGCCAGAGTCATCGGAGCAATGAAGGCGGCGCGCTCGCGCGTGATCCTCGTGCAGCCGTATCAGAATCGGAGAACGGCTGAAACGGTCGCGCGGCAGACGGGGGCCACCGTCCTCGACATCGCGCAGCAGCCGGGCGCGCGGAGGAACACCGCGACTTACTTCGACATGATGGACTACATGGTTACCACCCTTGCCACTGCCCTTCGGGGGGGATGACCGTGGACGCCTACACCGTCTGGGAGGTCATGAAGTGGCCACTGGCAGCATGCCTGTTGCTGCCCCCGCTGCTGGCATATCTCGGCCTCCACGTTGTCAAGCGGGAAGTCATCTTCGTCGACCTCGCGCTCGCGCAGGTGGCGACTCTCGGGACCTGTGTGGCGCTGCTCATGGGCTACCATTTCGACGCCCGTATGACCTTCTGGATTTCGCTTGGCGTGACGTTCGTGGGCGCGGCGTTCTTCAGCTGGTCGCGCAGCACCAGCAAGACCGACGTGCCGCAGGAAGCGATCATCGGCATCACTTTCGTCGTCGCGGCGGCGGGCGTGATACTCCTGCTGAGTCGTGTGGCTGGCGGAAAGGAGGAGCTCGAGCATCTGCTGACCGGGGACATCCTGAACGTGACCAGGGGCGAGGTGGCCCAACGCGCGGTCCTCTTCGCAGCGCTCGGCGCGTTTTATGGAGCGTTCCACCGACGCTTCGCGCTCATCTCGTCCGATCCGGAACAGGCTTTCGCACAGGGCATGCGCGTGAGGCTGTGGGATTTCCTGTTTTATGCGGCGTTCGCGATAGTCGTCGTGAGTTTTGTGCGCGTAGCTGGCGTGCTGCTGACTTTTGCGTATTTGATCGTGCCCGCCGTCTGCGGCGTGATGCTGGCCCGGCGATGGGTGCATCAGCTCGTGATCGGATGGGCAACAGCCGCAACGGCAAGCCTGGTCGGACTGTGGGCCTCGTACCGGTTGGACCTTCCCACGGGCGCGGCAATTGTGTGCGTTTGCGGCCTTCTGCTGGTCATCGTGACCCTTTTCGGTGCCGTGCGGCGGGCAGGCGGTGCGGTGACCTGACGGAGGCGTTTTCTCCGTGGTGTTTTAACGGCGGCACGGCCCCGCCTGGCTCCGCTCCGTTCCACGCGCGGCTCGCCCCCGATAGATTCGCAGGATGAACCGCAAAGATGCGCTGGACTACCATTCGTCGGGACGACCGGGCAAAATCGCCGTCGTCCCCACCAAGGCCCTCAACAACCAGCGTGATCTCTCGCTCGCATACTCGCCCGGTGTGGCGGAGCCCTGCCTGGAGATCGCGAAGACCCCCGAGGACGCCTACAAGTACACGGCCAAGGGAAACCTGGTAGCCGTAGTGACGAACGGGACGGCCGTGCTGGGGCTCGGAAACATCGGAGCGCTCGCCGGAAAGCCGGTCATGGAGGGCAAGGGGAATCTCTTCAAGCAGTTCGCGGATCTGGACGTCTTCGACCTCGAGATTGGATCGCAGGATCCGGACGACGTAATCAAGTTCTGCCAGCTGCTCGAGCCCACGGTTGGGGGCATCAACCTCGAAGACATCCGCGCGCCGGACTGCTTCTACATAGAAGAAACGCTCCGCAAGACGCTCAAGATTCCCGTCTTTCACGACGACCAGCATGGAACGGCCATCATATCCGGGGCAGCGCTGCTCAACGCCCTGGAGATCGCGGGCAAGCAGATCGACTCCGTGCGTGTCGTATTCTCGGGCGCGGGCGCGGCGGCGATCGCGACCGCCGAGCATTATGTGCGGCTCGGTGTGAAGCGCGAGAACATCTTCCTGTGTGACAGCACCGGCGTCGTTCACGACGGCCGCTCGAATCTCGACCCGTACAAGGCGCGCTTCGCGGCCAGGACCGAATTGCGGACCATCACCGAGGCGCTGCAAGGAGCCGACGTCTTCGTCGGGCTTTCGGTCGCCGGCGCGGTGACGGCGACGATGATCGCGGGCATGGCTGATCGACCCATCATTTTCGCGCTTGCCAACCCCGTGCCCGAGATCCTGCCGGACGAAGTCGCGGCCGTCCGGTCGGACGCTATCGTCGCGACGGGCAGAAGCGACTATCCGAATCAGGTCAACAACGTCCTGGGATTCCCGTTCATCTTCCGCGGCGCGCTGGACGTGCGCGCGACCGAAGTGAACGAAGCGATGAAGATGGCAGCCACACGCGCGCTCGCGGCGCTCGCACGCGAGGACGTGCCGGAAAGCGTCGCCCGCCTGTACGGGCTGCGCTCGATCAAGTTCGGTCGTGAGTATCTGATTCCCTTCCCGTTCGATCCGCGCGTGCTGCTCTGGGTCGCGCCCGCCGTCGCATGGGCCGCCGTTGCCAGCGGAGTCGCGGGCGAGTTCATAGACCTGGACGATTACCGTCACCAGCTGGAAGCCAGGCTTGGCCGTGCGCGCGGCCTGATGCGCGGCATCATGATGCGCGCGACGCAGGACCCGAAGCGGATCGTGTTCCCGGAGGGAGAGGAGCCGAAGATCATCCGCGCGGCGCGGCTGCTCGCGGACGAGGGGATCGCGTACCCGATCCTGCTCGGCAATCAGGAAGCGGTCGAATCCGCCGCCGCGGCACACGGCATCTCGCTCAGCGAGATCGTCATCGAAGATCCGGCGACGTCGCCGAGACGGGAGCAGTACGCTCATTATCTGTGGCAGCGACGGCAACGCAAAGGACTGAGTCACGCGGAGTCGCTCCAGCGACTGTTCAACGGCAACTATTTCGGGTCCGTCATGGTCGCGCTCGGAGACGCGGACGCGCTGGTGTCCGGCGTCAACATGCACTACCCCGAAACGATCCGCCCCGCGCTCGAAGTCATCGGCGCACACCCCAGGGCCGGGGTCGTCAGCGGGCTCTACATGCTTGTCTTCGACAAACACGTTATTTTTTGCGGAGACACCACGGTCAACATCGACCCGTCGGCGGAGCAGATCGCGCAGATCGCGTATTCGGCAGGCAGGTTCGTGCAGACCTTCGGAATTACTCCGCGCATCGCGCTGCTGTCGTTCTCGAACTTCGGATCCGTTCGTCACCCGGAGGCGGAGAAGATGGCTCGGGCGGTGGCGCTGCTGCGCGAGCGCGACCCTTCGCTGATCGTCGACGGTGAGATGCAGGCGGACACGGCGGTGGACGAGACGATTCTCACCAGCTCGTATCCGTTCAGCACGCTGAAGGAACGGGCAAACGTTCTGATATTTCCGAATCTCAGCGCGGGCAACATTGCATACAAGCTTCTCAACCACCTGGGTGGCGCTACAGCGATCGGACCGATTCTTGTCGGAATGAATCACCCGGTTCACGTGCTCGAGCAGGGCGCGGATGTGCAGGAAATCATCAACATGGCGGCCGTGGCGGTGATAGACGCGCAGGGGCGCACCGGCAAGGACGGACTGAGACGCACCGACAACGATGATGCGGCGGGCGCACGCGCCTGACGCTGGAGAAATAGAGAGAATGACGACCGACACGAAGCCACATGCCGGCGGAACGATTCGCGAGCGGGGCCAGCCCCTTTCCGGACAGGGGCTGCACCCCTCCGGCGAGGTGCACTGGAATCTGATCGGCCCCGAGCTGATGCTCGCCGCGGCCAGGCGGGAAGAAGGCGAGTTCGCCGAGATGGGACCGTTCGTCGCGCGCACGGCGCCGCACACGGGCCGGTCACCGAACGACAA
>JBKJKB010000171.1:0-4710 GCA_046597675.1 Gemmatimonadaceae bacterium | reverse complement strand
GCGCCGAGCGCCCAGCGCTTGTAGCTCAATTGGATAGAGCATCTGACTACGGATCAGAAGGTTGGGGATTCGAGTTCCTCCGGGCGCGTTGGTCTTCGCTTCATGATGCATCCCCGGGAATAATCCCATGAGACCGGTCCTTTCATCGCTCGCGCTCGCCGTCACCTTCGCTGCACAGGGCGCCTGCGTCTCCACGGCGGCCGGACCTTCCCCGCAAGCGGCTGATGCCGGAGTCAATTCAACTGTCTCGCTGTTACCCGATTCGGTGATCGCGGCGATCATCCGCCAGCGCGTCGAATCCCGGAAGACACCAGGCATCGTTGTAGGAGTTTTCGACGCGGCCGGCGCGCGCTTCATCAGCTACGGGACCGGCGGACCGACGGGACCCGCCGAGCTCGACAGAAACACTCTCTTCGAAATCGGATCCGTCACAAAGGTCTTCACGGCGACGATTCTCGCGGACATGGTCACGCGCGGCGAAGTCCGTCTCGACGATCCCGTTGCGAAGCATCTGCCAGCCGGAACGCGCGTACCATCACGCGACGACCGACAGATCACCCTGCTCGATCTCGCGACGCACAGCTCCGGGTTGCCGCGCCTGCCCAACAACCTCTCGCCGCGCGACATCGCAAACCCTTATGTCGATTACACGGCGGAAAAACTGTACGAGTTTCTCTCCACCCATGAACTGAGGCGCGCCGTCGGCGCCGACTTCGAGTACTCCAACCTCGGCGTCGGACTCCTGGGGCACGCGCTGGGACTGCGCGCGGGTACAGACTTCGAGACACTCGTACAGACACGCGTGCTCGGCCCGCTCGGAATGTCGCACACGAAGATCGCGCTGACCCCGGCCGAGCGCGTGCTCCTGGCCTCTGGCCATAACGCCGGCGGGCAGGTCGTTCCGGCGTGGGACCTTGCTTCGCTGGCGGGCGCCGGCGCGCTGCGCTCGTCGGCCGCGGACATGATCCGCTTCCTTTCGGCGAACATCGGCGCACACACGGACTCTTCATCGGCGCGTCCGCTCGCCGCGGCGATGAGACTAACGCACGAGCCGCGACGCAATCTTGGACCGGGCGCCAACATCGGGTTGGGCTGGCTGAGCCCGCCGACCACGGGTGGCGCAAGGATATTCGCGCACGACGGCGGCACGGGCGGGCATCGCTCGTCAGCCGGCTTCGACCCGGTACGCCGCGTGGCCGTTATCGTACTGTCTGCGTCGTCGAATGATGTCAGCGATATCGGCCTTCACCTGCTCGACAACAAGTCGCCGCTTACGCGGGAGCGGGTGGCCGTTCCCGTAACAGCCGAATCGCTCGAAGGACTGGTGGGTGAATACGAACTCGCCCCGGGCTTTCGCCTCAACGTCACGCACGAAGGACAGCAGCTGTATGTGCAGGCCACGGGGCAAGGGCGATTCCCCGTGTTCGCGGAGTCGGAGACCAGCTTTTTCGCGCGCGTCGTGGACGCACAGATCACATTCGTCCGGGCAGACGATGGCAGGGCTACGAGCCTGACGCTCCACCAGGGTGGTGCGAACCGGGCCGCTCCACGCGTGCAGTAGACGCAGCTCGATGTCAGCACGATGTAGGTTGAGGAAATGCGCCCGTAGCTCAATTGGATAGAGCATCAGACTTCGGATCTGAGGGTTGGGGGTTCGAGCCCCTCCGGGCGCATTACATCGGTTACTTGATCCCGAACATCGAGCCCAGGAATCCGCCGCTCTTGTCGCGCGGGAGCTGCTGCAGCATCTCGAGCTCACCTTTGTCGAGCCACACTCCGCCGCATTGCGGACACTCGTCGATCTTCACGTGATGGTGCTCGCGCTCCTTCAGATCGACGCAACATCTCGGGCACTTGTTCTGCTGCTCGGATTTGCGAGCCTTCTCACGCTCTAAATCGAGGGCGGCGCGGCGGCTCTTGATCAGCTCGGCGTCGACCTTCGCCCAATACTCGTCCTCGTTCCTGCGTGGTTTTTCATCGATCGGCATCGTGGCTCTCCGGTTGCTTGAGGACGGTCTCTAAAAATAACGGGGTGAGCGCTGGCGACTCGCATTAACGTCAGGGCGATGCTTTCAAAGTCGATACAAGGAGCGAATCCATTGTAGCCGGGACCAAGGGATCGTAGTAAGTCGCGGAGATTCGCACGGTGTTCGGGTCGGCTCCTGGAAGGTCCGCCAATTCCCGCGCTAGTCCTTCGCGGATGCGATTATTCACCGTTGCAACGCTCTCCGTCACGAAGTCGACGGCAAGGACGCCTAAGCGATCCTCACTTAATCGCGCAATCGCGTCCGAGCGACGGAACGCGGCTGCCACTGCTGCGCCGACCGCGGAAATCAGAACATCCACTGCGGCAGCGCCTGACTGCGCGTGCAAATCCTGCGCGTTTTCAATGGCCACGAACATTAGAAGGAAGCCCCGGCCTGTTCGATCCGCCAACGCCACCTGATGTTCGAGGAGCAGCCGAAACGCACCTGCATTCAGCAACCTCGTGGCGCGATCGCGAACGGCCAGGTGGTGTTGCGATCGATCGACCCGTTTCCGCAACGTGATGTCCCGTGCAACGGCAAGCATTCCGACAACTTGTTCGCCCCGCCACAGTAGCTGAACATTCTGACCGAGCCAGGCACTCGTTCCGTCCGGGGCGGCCACTGGAAACTCATAGTACGTAATCGGAATGCGGCTCCCGATCTGCCGGGTGTAGAACTCTACCATTGAATGGCGAAAATCCGGGCGGACAAATTCGACGAACGCGCGGCCGCGTATGGTGCTCACTGGCAGCCCTAGAAGTTTCGCGCCCGCCGCGTTGGTGTAGGTGAAGCAGCCGTTGACGTCAATGGTGTAAATGACGTCCAATGCCGTCTCAACCATGGTACGAAAGAAATCCTGAGTTTCCGGGGGCGGCGCGTCGCTGGCAGGATGCGGCCGAAGAACGCGACGAGGTACGCGCCTCTCCGTGTCCGAGAGCTCAGCGAAGCGCTCGGATCCGCTGAGGTCCTCCATGAACCGGTGCAGCTGCGGGTCGGTCACAAGCGGGACATCGGGCGTACTTGCGGCCTCCAGATGCTCCACGAGTTGAGCCACCTCGTCATCGACACCAATGCCAAGCTCACTTGCCACCAGATCTTTATACGATTTCGCGAAAGTGAGCGCGGCTGTCCGCTCGCCTTTCGCCGCGAGCGAGACGATCAGACCGCGCGCGGCAATTGCACTTAGCGGCTCCTGCGCGATGAGCGTCCACCACCACTCCGTCGACCTGGCATGGTCGCCGCGCTCCTCGGCGCGCTCCGCAAGGGTGACTACAGCCTGGAAATAGCGCTGCGCGAGCCGGCTTCGCTCCCCTTCCATCCATCGCTCAAACTCCGGCGCGCCGGGCAGCGTGAAGTGACTGAGAAACTCTCCGGCATACTCCTGTGCTGCGGCCTCCAGATCCCGTCGCGCAAGCGCGCGCTCAAACGTCCAATGGTCGCAAATGATCTCGCTCTGATTCAGCGACAGGGTCGGCCCGGACACAAAGAGGTCTGGAGCGCGGAGGTCTCGCCGAAGCGCGTACAATGTCTGGTTGAGCGTATTGCGGGCGCGTTGGCTCGTACTCTCCGGCCAGAGATACAGCATCGCCGCGTCACGGCTAACCCCGCGAGCGCCGGCAGAGGCGAGCAGCGCCAATAGGGCGAGCGGGCGCCGTTGCCGCACGGCTGGCCCAACGGGCCCTTCGCGGGCCGATACGGACAGACTCCCAAGCAGACGGATCTGGATCACCTCGGGTATCTAATGCGCGTTTGATGCTTAGGCAAACGGTTTCCGCAGGGGAATTGAGAGGCGTTTGATGGAGGCCTGCTAGGTTCGGGGGGTCATCTTCCCCTGTCAGGAGTGTCTGTTTGTTCTACCGTCCAATACTCGTCGCCTCCGCCGCAGTGTTTCTGACCGCGTGTTCGGGCGAGCCCCTGGCCCCTGTTGCCGCGCAAAGCGCGGTGGTAGCCGCACACGTTGCGTTTGATGTTTCCGACGCGAGACTCGCTACGCTCGAAATCGCCGTACAGGACGCCGACGCGCGGCTTGTTGAGTCGTTCGGGGAGGAAATAGCCCAAGCCGTTTCCGCGCATTTAGGCGCGCTGTCCAAGGCGCTGGAGAGCAACGACGCGACGCTCGGCGCCAATGCTGCCAGCGCATTGCTCGAAGCGCTCGAAGGCGTGCAGCACCCCGATGCGGATGCCGTCCGTCTAGTAGTAGGCCAGATACTCCTCGCCTTACCCGCCAGCACCGAAGTCAACTGAATTAGCCCCCCGACACCAACCAAGGAACATTCAAGTGAAGAGTTCAATTAGGATCGCGGTTGCAACCGCTGTGTTCTCCGTCGTTGCCGCGCCGTCCGTCAATGCGCAAGTAAGCCCGGGCGTAATTCAAGGTTGCTACGTGCAGAGTAGCGGGACGGTGTACGTCACGGGCCTACCCGAGGCGCCGACCGATTGCCGCGCCCCGAATTCGAACTCGCAGTCGCACAAGCCTCTCGTGTGGAACGTCACGGGACCGCAGGGTGCGACTGGTCCGACTGGTCCGACTGGTCCGACTGGTGCGATCGGTGCGATCGGTGCGACTGGTGCGATCGGTGCGATCGGTGCGACCGGTGCGACCGGTGCGACCGGTGCGACCGGTGCGATCGGTGCGATCGGTGCGATCGGTGCGACCGGTGCGACCGGTGAGAAGGGAGACAAG
>JBKJKB010000104.1:0-3262 GCA_046597675.1 Gemmatimonadaceae bacterium | reverse complement strand
TTCCAATAGAAAGCGGTGGATTTTTCTGGCATGATCCCATACACAAGTAGCACTATACGGTCCATCGTAGATCGACGCCCTGGATTCGCCATTGGCTTCATTTTCGGTTAAACAGATCGATCGCGCGAAACTCCCGATCGCGTCGCTGGTGCGATCCGCCTATACGCCTTGTAATGTAAGTACCGTGTACATACTTTGGAGCGAGTCACTGTTACCCCGATGGGGATACATCAATCCGATTAATCTCCGCTCGGAAAGCAACCCGAACTGAGCGCGCCCATTATGGCGCGCGGTGGATGCGATGAGACGCGAATACGATTTTTCGAAGGCCAAGCGTAACCCTTATGCTTCCAAGCTCAAGCGCCCGGTTACAATCCGTTTAGACGATAGCACGATCGCGTACTTCAAGAATCTCGCAGGCGAACTCGAGATACCCTATCAGACATTGATCAATCTCTACCTGCGCGAATGTGCTGGAACGGGGCGTCGTCTTGCGATGGAGTGGAAGACGCCTCGGCGAGGTGCGGCATAACTGACGCTGCTGCTGACGAGCAAATTAGTATTGCGGCTACGCCGCGACGGTCGTCATTCGCTCGCAGCAGAGCTAAACGTTAGCCGGACGATCGGCACGTGATCAAGGGAAGGCGAATCTCACGGACGCCGCTCCATAACCACTCGACGGAGAGGTCAGCATGACCACACGGTTCGGCGTGACGACGCTGGTCGCGGTTATCGCCTGGCGGGCGGTAAGCGCGCAAGGGGTGTTTACCGACGCGTTTCCTCCTGACGAATTCGCCGCTCGTCGGGCCGAGGTCGGTCGGCGCATCGGTGATGGCGTGGCGATTATCCAGGGCGCGACTGAGTATCCCGCGTTCGTCAAGTTCCGTCAGAACAACCACTTCTTCTACCTGAGCGGCGTAGAGGTTCCGCGTGCGATCCTCCTGATCGATGGGCGAACGAAAACATCCACTCTCTATCTTCTGCCGCGCGACGAGCGACTCGAACGGTTCGAAGGGCCGCTACTGGTGCCGGGCGATGAGGCCGCGCGACTCACGGGCATCCAGCAAGTCGTGCCGCGCGAGCAGTTCGCCGCCGCCCTGCTGCGCCTGGGCCAGGATGGCCGGACCGTCTACACGCCGTTCGGGGCCGAGGCCCTGGCGGGCGCGCCGGGCCCCTACTACGTCGACCATGCCGCAGCCTCGGCGACTGACCCCTGGGACGGGCGCTCCTCGCGCGAAGCGACGTTCATCAGCAAGATCAGGACGCAGCTGCCGCAGCTCGACCTCCGCAACCTTGATCCGATCCTCGCGGACATGCGGACGATCAAGAGCCAGCAGGAGATCGCCCTGGTGCGCGAGGCGACGCAGATCTCCGGCACGGCGATCATGGAGGCGATGCGCTCGGCCTCGGTGGGCATGTACGAGTACGAGCTCGAAGCAATCGGCGACTACATCTTTAAGAAGCAAAATGCCAGAGGCCCGGGTTACCACGCTCTCGTCGCCACCGGACAAAACGCCGTCTACGCGCACTACCATAGCGCCCAAAGTCAGCTCCGGAACGGCGATCTCGTGCTATACGACTACGCTCCTGACTACAAGTACTACACGTCAGACGTAACCCGCATGTTTCCCGCGAATGGTCGGTTCACCGCCGATCAGCGCGAGCTCTATGGGACGTACGTACGCCTATACCACACGCTCATCGAGTCGATCCGGCCGGGCGCAACGCAGCAGCAGATCGCGCAGGACGCGGTCCAGAAGATGGATGTGTTCATGGCCTCTGTTCGGTTCGTGAATCCGAAGAACGAACAAGCCGCCAGACGGTTTGTCGACGGGTTTCGGCACGAGGAATCGGCGTGGATCGTTTCGCACTATGTCGGGATGGAGGTCACTGACGTGGGGTATCCAACGGGCCCTCTGAAGGCGGGCATGATCTTTACCGTTGAGCCGAGCCTAAGGATTCCGGACGAGGGTGTGTATCTCAGGCTCGAGGACGTCATCCTGATCACGGAGAATGGGTACGAAGTCCTCTCCGGTTTCGTGCCGATCGAAATCCAGGATATCGAACGCCTGATGGCAGAGGTTGGTTTCGCCGAAACCGCACGACCACTCGGCGCGAAGCGTTGACCGCACCCGATTCGCCGACGCGGCTCATTCGTAGCCGTTAGGCAGCCACGGGCGTGAATTCACTGTAGTACTTCGATGAGAAAACACATGCGCGGCCTAAGCGCTGTTGTCCCGGCAGTCTTGACCCTTGGCGTCTCCCTGGCTGCGTCTTGTTCCCAGTCGCGCCCGGCCGAGCGGTCCCCGAACACGATCACATTCGTCGCCGCGGAATATGCATTCACGGGTCCGATGGAAGTGACCAGCGGGCTGACGACAATCGTCCTCCTGAACAAAGGCAGGGAGATTCATTGGCTGGAGATGTACAGGCTCGCGGAAGAAAAGGACATCAACGACTTTCGGCGCCTGCTGCGAGACACTCGGCTCAGCGGCAAATTTCCACCGTGGCTGTCAGCGGTTGGAGGTCCAGGTTGGATTCCGCCTCAGGATAGCTCCAACGTGACCGCCTACTTGACGCCCGGGCAATACGTGCTCGTGTGTCGGTTTCCGAGCGCCGACCGCATCCCGCACAGCACCAAGGGTATGGTGGCGTCCGTTCGCGTCACTGATCCTACGAAGCCTCCGGATCCTGAACCGCAGGATGACGTTGTGTTGACGATATCCGATGCCGCGTTCTCTTTCTCCCGCCCCCTTCGGGCGGGTTCGCAAACGCTCCGCGTGGAGAACGTGGGCTCGTATCGCCATGAGGTTTACTTGTTTCAACTCGCTCCGGGCAAGTCAATTCAGGATTACCGTGCGTGGGAGGACGGCGGTCTGAAAGGGGTTGGTCCGGGGCGGCCGCGCGGAGGAGTCACTCCCTTCGAACCCGGTCAGCGTGCCTGGTTCACCGTCTTCTTTGAACCTGGGGAGTATGTTTTCGGTGATGAGACGTGGGAGGGTCCCGTTCTTTTCCGCCAAGTCACCGTGCGATGATTTGTGGCATCTCTCTGTACCGCTCGGAAAATGTGTGCTGCTAACACGGTTTGCAGTCGATGACGGCCCGCGATAATGAACCGCCGCGGCTGAAGCCTAGCCTTTTAGCCCGACTGGCGAACAGGGACCACTCTCAGTGAATCAGATTGAAACGAGGGAACCATGAAGAATGCGCGCCTGGGAGTTCTCGCGGTTCTCGTTGCATTCTCGGCGGCGTGCACATCGTT
>JBKJKB010000045.1:0-3366 GCA_046597675.1 Gemmatimonadaceae bacterium | reverse complement strand
GGAAGTTTGTAAACCGTGATTCCCTTGTACGTGGTGCTCACCGGCTCCTCGATATGCACACGCCAGCGCGCGAGGTCGGCCATCGTGAACAGCCCGCCCTCCTCGCGCATTCCGCGGACGATCTCTTCCGCGATGTCGCCCTTGTAAAAACGATCGTACGCGGCCTGGATAGACTCCTTGCGATTCTTCCCGGCCGCTCTCGCCTGCCGCTCCGCCTCCACGAGTTTTCGAAGCGTCACCGCGAGATCGGCCTGTACGAATATCTCGCCCGCTTCGGGCGCCGCGCGCTCCCGGTCCGAATGCGGCAGCATCACCGCGCGCGAGTATTTCCACTGCGCGATGGTGTCACGATTGTTATGAATCGAATTCGCGGTTTGTGCCTCGATCGGATAGCCGTCAGCCATCTGGATCGCCGGCGCCAGCACCTGCTCCAGCGTCATCGTGCCGTACTCGGCGAGCATTACCAGCAATCCGCCGGGCGTGCCCGGAGTTATCGCGGCCAGCGGCCCGTACTCGGGAGGATGGGTAAACCCGCGCGAACGGTAGAACTGCGCCGTCGCGCCCGAGGGTGCGACGCCGAGCGCGTTGATGCCGATGACTTTCTTGAGGCCGGGGTGATAGATCAGTGCCTGCGTCTCGCCGCCCCACTGCATCGTGTCCCACATCGTCGCGGTCGCTGCGAGCATCGCGCACGCGGCGTCCACGGCGTTGCCGCCCTGTTGGAAGATCATGGCGCCCGCGGTGGCGCCGAGCGGCTTGCCGGTAATCGCCATCCAGTGCCGGCCATGGAGCGGCGGCTTCATGGTGCGCTGCGCGAGCAGCGGCGAAGCGAGCGCAACAAACGAAAGCCCCGCGGCACAGAGGACGAAGATTCTATGTGATCGCATCGGTCCTTCCAATGTGGGTGGCGGTGGCGTGTGGGAGGAAATTAAAGCACGCGGCACCGCAGTTCTATCGCGGCAGCTCTGACCTCTGCTTCGGCACGAGGGATAGATCACGGACCGGGGGCTGGCTCGCGTCCGCCGGTCGTCCCTTGGTCATTCTGCACTGCCCCTCGAACAGCGCGCCCTCGGCGATGATAACCACCGGCGCACTGACGTCGCCGTACACGCGGCACGTCTCGCGCAGCTCTACGCGGTCCGACGCGACGACGTCGCCCACCACTTCCCCGGAGATCTGCACGACGCCAGCGCGGATGTTGGCGTTGACGACGCCCTTCTCACCGATGATCAGCGTGTCGTTCGACGCTATCTCGCCGCGCAGGCGGCCGTTCATCACCACGGTGCCGGTGAAGGTGAACTTGCCGTCGATCTCCGACCCTTCCTCTATATGGGTCGTGTGCTCGCCGTCCTTCACCGGCGGCTTGTCGCGCTTTCTCCAGGGCATTTAGCGCCCTCCGCGATCAGCGCGCGCCGAACTGCTGGGCCGGACGCTTGTCGTCGTTCTGCACCACCTGCAGCGCGGGACTCTCGTTCATCTTCGTGATGTTGCCGTTGAAGAAGCCGCCCTTCGAGATAACCAGCGAGTCCGTCTGGATGTTGCCGCTGACGCGTCCCGTCTCGGCGATCTCGACGTTACCGGTCGCGATCATGTTGCCCTCGTAGTGGCCCATGATGATCGCGTCCACCGTCTGCACGTTGGCGTTGACGACGCCCTTCTGCCCGATGACGAGCTTGCCGCCGACGTTCAGCTCGCCGCCGACTTCGCACTCGACCTGAATCGAGTCGGTGATGTCGAACTTCCCTTCCATGCGGGCATGCTCGCCGACGACGGTGAGCAGCGTGATCGATATCGGCTTGCCGTTCTCGGGCGTAATCGCGGGCATGGCCTTGTGAGGGGTCTTCCTATCCTGAAACATCAAGTTCTCCTTGCGGTGTGAATACCGCCCAGATGAGCGAGTCCCCGACAGCCGGGGGAGCCAGAAGTACGGTTGCGGCGAACGGGTGTCAATCCCGGGGAGGCTTCCCCCGTCCGGGCTGTGCTTTACTACTCGTTTTTGGCGGTCGGCGCGTCCGACGCCAATGCGCCCCGGCTGGACGCCAGGAACTTGATCGGGTCCACCGAGCGGCCCCATGTGAGAACCTCGAAGTGAACGTGCGGGCCGGTAGCGATACCCGTCGCGCCTACGGTAGCCACCGGCGTACCGATGGCGACACGATCACCGACCTTCACCAGCGCTTTCCCGCAATGCGCCATGCGGGAGACGACGCCGCCCGAATGCTCGAGCTCGACGGTGAGCCCATAGCCGAGGCGCCAACCGACGTACCGCACGCGACCTGCAGCAGGCGCGACGATACGCGTTCCATGCGGCGCCGCGACGTCAACGCCACGGTGCGCGCGGAAGATGTCGAGGATAGGGTGCATGCGCGAAGTCGCGAAGCGGCTCGAGATTCGGCCGGAGACCGGCATCACCATGTTGCGGGGCGGGAGACGCACTGCGCGCTCCTGCGCGACCACGGCACCCAGCACTTCCACGCTGTCGAGCAATCCGACGACCATCCGCTGCGACTCGGCGAGCTTGTCGGCGCTGGACGCGGCCATGAATGTGGTCTCGCGCGTCCATGTCGCCGCGGTAGCGAAGGTGACGAAGAAAATGCTGCCGAGGACTCCCACCGTTCGTGCGCGTATGCTGAGCTGGCGCGTGCGTGCGCCGGGGCGCGGCGGCACGAGTATGAGCGTCCACGCGCGCTTGCGCTCGCGACGTGGTGCTTTGCTCACACGCGGGCCCTGGCCGGGTGCGCGGGCGTCTGCGCCAGCTCCAGACGACGCGATGCGCCCGGCGTAGCCGTCGAGACGGGAGCGGCGCCGATGGATACCTGACCATGGAGTATCGCGCCCTCGCGCAGCAGCATGTTGTTGGCCCGAATCTCCCCGTGAACCGCCGCGCCCGGCTCGATCTCGACGCGCCCCGTGGCGTGCACGTTTCCGTGGATCGTCCCGGCAACTATCACGTCCCCGGCTTCCACGTCGCCAACCACACCGCCGCCGGCTCCGATGATGAGCATGCCGGCGCGGTGCACGCCGCCTTCGACGCGACCGTCGACGCGGATCGTCCCGTCGGTGTCGATCTCGCCTCGAATGGTGAGGCGATCACCGATGACCGAGAGTCCTGACGGACGTCGCGGAGTACGCAGACCAAAAAGCTTCATTGCCAGCCGTCCTCTGTGTAAAACCGTTTCATGCGAACCCCCAGCTTGGCTCGCGGAGCCGACCTTCGCCAGCCCCCATGCGGCTTGTGTGCCCAGGACGGCTTTTGACACGGATAGGCAACAGTTTTTCGCGGACAGACGGACAAATTTGCGGGCGACCAGGCTAAGAAATGTGATGCCCGCCGTGCAGGCTTCTCAGCGCGGCTGCGTTCGCCCA
>JBKJKB010000322.1:0-4308 GCA_046597675.1 Gemmatimonadaceae bacterium | reverse complement strand
GCTTCGTCCAGCGCGGCGGCTTCGCTGTTCCATCGGTCCTCGAGCTCTGGCCGTGGATCGGCGTGCCGGTCGAATTCCGAGGAGTTTCCCTGTCGGCGTCGGCCGGTGCCCATGCTCTGGCCTTCCCAGTGCGCTTCGGTGAGCGTCGGATCGCCGTCGGCGTACTTCTGTGCGGTAGCGTCCCGGAGGTCCTCCTCGGGTCGGATCGCGACGCGATTCACCACCGTGTCCACGCCTGGGACTCCCCGCGCGACGGTCACAGCGTGCGCGACCTCGGAGTCGGCGTTGACCCAGCCGGTCAGCTCGATGATGCCGTCGCTGATGGCGCCGATGTCGATGGGCCGTTCCTGCAGGATGGGATCGTTGCTGAATGCTTCGAGAACGCGCTCTTCCAGCTCCATCGAGCCGTCGACGTCGAAGTCGCCGTAGTCGTTGCTGGCGGATGCGATTCCGACTCCGGTCTCGGCGAACTCCGACCGGCCCGGTCCGTCGTGCAGATCGAACTCGTCTTCCTCGTAGGCGTCGAACTCCTCGTCTCCGATCGACTCGTCCGCGCTCTCACCGACGAAGAGATCTCGCAATTTTCCGGGAAGCTCCCGCAGCGCTCCCGACCGTTGCGAGATTACGACACCGGCTGCGAAACCCGCAACCGCACCGGCGAGTAGATAGAGCATTCCCTGCGACGTGGATTCTTCGTCGTGATACCGGAACGGAGCCATGATGTGATCCTGTAGCGGAAGATGTTGGTGAGACTTAGCTTACGCCTTCAGAACGAGTGCTTTCTGCCCCACGATTGAAAAGCAAGAACAAGGCCACTTGGAAACAGTAACTCTTACGCTCCCCGATGGTAAAGAACGCGCGGTTCCCAGCGGGACGCTGGCGCGTGACGTAGTCGCGTCCATTGGTTCGCGTCTCCTGAAAGACGCGATCGCGGTGGAGATCAACGGCACCGTACAGGACCTGGCGACTCCCATCCGTGGGAGCGGGTCGTTCCGCGTGCTGACCGAGCGCGATCCGAAGGCTCTCGACGTCCTGCGGCATTCGGGCGCGCACGTGCTGGCGACCGCTGTGCGCAGACTCCGGCCCGGCGCGAAGATCGGATTCGGCCCCGCGATTGAGGACGGCTTTTATTACGACTTCGAGGTCGCGGAGCCGTTCACTCTCGACGATCTCGACGCGTCCGAGGCGGAGATGCGGAAGGTCGCCGCCGAGAAGTATCCGTTCGTGCGGGAAGAGCTGTCCAAGAGCGACGCGAAAGAGAAGTTTTCCGACGACCCGCTCAAGCTCGAGCGACTCTCCGAGCTGCGGGAAGACGAGGTGATTTCGACGTACACCGACGGGCCGTTCGTCGACCTCTGCCGCGGGCCGCACGTGCCGGACACGTCGTATCTCAAGCACTTCAAGCTGCTGCACACCGCCGGCGCGTACTGGCGCGGGGACGAGAAGCGGCAGATGCTGCAGCGCATCTACGCGACCGCCTTCTTCAGCCAGAAGGATCTCGAGGGGCACCTCCACCGGCTGGAAGAGGCCAAGCGTCGCGATCACCGCGTCCTGGCGCAGCAGCTCGATCTCTATTCCACGGATCAGCGGATCGGGCCGGGGTTGATCCTCTGGCATCCGCGCGGGTCTGTCATACGGAACGAGATCGAGAACTACGAGCGCGACCTCATCATCCGGCACGGCTACGATCTCGTGTACACGCCGCACATTCTCAGCGAGAAGATTTTCGAGATATCGGGCCACCTCGAGAACTTCCGCGAGAACATGTTCGGCGCGATGGACATCGACGGCACTGCGTACCGGGCGAAGCCGATGAACTGTCCCGGCCACATCTGCATCTACCAGTCGCGGCCGCGATCGTATCGTGATCTGCCGATCCGGTATGGCGAGTTCGGTACCGTCTACCGGTACGAGCGGAGCGGCGTGCTGCACGGAATGCTCCGCGTGCGCGGGTTCACACAGGACGACGCGCACGTCTTCTGCACGCCGCAGCAGGTGCCGGACGAGATCTCGCGCCTGATCGATCTCGTGCAGGAGATGCTCGCTGCTTTCGGCTATCCCTATACAATAGAACTGGCGACTCGTCCCAAGGAGAAAGCGCTGGGCGAGGAAGCTGTCTGGGAGCAGGCACAGGCGATGCTGGCCGAAGTCCTCAAGTCGCGAGGGCTGGAATACACGGTCGACGAGGGCGGTGGCGCCTTCTACGGGCCCAAGCTCGACTTCAAGCTGATCGACGCGATCGGCCGGAAGTGGCAGGGCCCGACGGTACAGCTCGACTTCAACCTGCCGGAGCGGTTCGAGCTCGAGTTCACCGGCGCCGATAACGCCACGCACCGCCCCGTGATGCTGCACCGCGTTCTGGTCGGCTCGATGGAGCGGTTCGTCGGTGGGCTGATCGAGCACTACGCCGGCGCGTTCCCGCTCTGGCTCGCGCCGGAGCAGATCCGCGTGCTGCCTGTCGCCGAAGAGCTCTCGGGCTACGCCCAGAATGTCGTGGACCAGCTCCGGGCGCTGAAGATCAGGGCGGAGCTGGATGCGCGGTCGGAGACGCTGAACTACCGCATCCGCGAAGCCGAGATGATGAAGGTTCCGTACATGGCGGTCGTAGGGAAGCGCGAGGCCGAGGGACAGACTGTGGCGTTGCGCGCGCGGGGGATGGGGAAGAAGCAGGAAGTGTTGCGCATATCCGACCTGATTGATCGGTTGAAGAATGAGATCGAGACGCGAGTCGTGGCAGTCGTGAGTGAGGGGTAGTCAGTAGACAGCAAACTGCGCTGCGTGCTGCGTGCTGCGTGCTGCGTGCTGCGCCCTCGATGGTTCAGGGCAGCTGATGGATCGCCGTAACCACTAATCACTAGTCACCAGTCACCATGCCTCTTTTCCGCTCGCTTCGCCTCGCCTTAACTCTCGTCCTCGTCCTCGGCGCCGGCACCGCATTAGCGCAGTCCCCGCCTGTTGCCGCGGTCGTTCCGAAAGTCGACACGCTGCACGGGGATGTTCTGACAGACAACTATTTCTGGCTACGGCGCCGGGAGAATGCGGAAGTCATCGCGTATCTCCAGGCGGAGAACGGCTACACCGATACCATGATGACGGGCACGCGCGGTCTGCAGGAGCGGCTCTATCAGGAAATGCTCGGCAGGATCAAGCAGACCGATCTGTCCGTGCCGGTGGAGCGGGGGCCGTACTTCTACTACTCGCGCACAGTCGAGGGGAAACAGTACCCGATCTATGCGCGGAAGCGCGGCAGCCTCGAATCGCCCGAGGAGATCTATCTCGACCAGAACCTGCTCGCGGAAGGGAAGTCGTACCTCACGCTCGGCGTGACGACGGTCAGTCCCGACCACCGATTCCTCGCTTTTACCGTGGACACGACGGGTTCCGAGCACTTCACGCTCATGGTGAAGGATCTGACTACCGGCGAGGTCCTTCGGGACCGGATCCCGGACGTGCATTTCTCCGTAGCGTGGGCGGCCGATAACAAGACACTCTTCTATACGAAGACCGATTCCGCGCACAGGGCTGACCGGGTCATCAGACACATCGTCGGCACAGAAGCTTCGACCGATTCGGTCGTATTTCACGAGCCGAACGTCCTCTTCAACGTGGGTGTGTTCCGGACGAAGGACAACGCATACGTCATGATCGACGCGGCGAGCTTCACCAGTTCCGAGTACTGGTATGTTCCCGCACGCACGCCGCTGACGAAGTTTCGCGTTATCGAGCGGCGCCGCCCCGACATCCTCTATTCTCCGACGCACTACAATGGGCTGTTCTACATCCGGACGAACGACAGGGCAAGGAACTTCAAGGTCGTCGTAGCCCCGACATCGAACCCTTCCGCGGCCAATTGGCGGGACTACATCGCACACAGTGATACGGTTCTGCTCGACGGAATGGATGTCTTCCGCAACCGGCTCGTCCTTTACGAGCGGTCGAATGGACTGAAAAAGATACGGATTCGCGATTTCCGATCGCGCATAGACCACTACGTGAAGTTTCCCGAGTCGGTGTATACGTACTCGCCAGCAGCCAGCCCGGAATTCAATACCGGCATGCTGCGGTTCACGTACCAGTCTATGATCACGCCCGCCACCGTATACGATTACGACATGGGATCGCGGACGCTGATCCTGAAGAAACGGACGGAGGTGTTGGGCGGGTACGATCCGACGCAGTACGGAACGGAGCGCACATGGGCGCGCACATCGGACGGAAAGATGGTTCCCGTCTCACTCGTGTACCGCAAGCCGTTCGTGCGAGACGGGACGAGGCCGATGCTGCTGTACTCGTACGGCTCGTACGGAT
>JBKJKB010000337.1:0-3247 GCA_046597675.1 Gemmatimonadaceae bacterium | reverse complement strand
GAGGCGCGCGCGGATTTGCTGAGCCCTGGCGAGCGCGTTGCGCTTCGCGCTGTCTGGCTTGCCCTGCGTAATAATCAGAATGTGGCTAGCGGCCAGAAGCTCGCCCGACGTGTACTTCTGCGGAGCGCCGGCCGTGTCCACGCGTCCCCATCCCTGCGAGATCTGCTCGAACCACTTCTGCGCGCGCTGGTTCGCGAACAGGGACCACATCGCGCTGTCGATCGTGGCGGGCTGGTTGAGCGAATCGCCCTCGGCCGCTGCGAGCGCCAGCAGCTGATAGTTGACCCAGAGGTCAGCTACGGTGCGGATCACGTCCTTGCGGACCGGGGCCTGGGACGATCCGATGAACTGCGCCAGTCGGGCGGCGCCGAGCTCATTGGATCCGGCGCGAGCTGCGGTATCGGTGTGGGCGGTAAGGGCGTCGCGCATGCCCTCGCAACCCGAGAATAGTGCCAGCGCGAGGACGGCGGCTGCGATAGGGCGAATCATGTTCTAAAACGGCTCCGAAAAGTTTTGGTTACGAGCGAAGCTTCGTGAGGGCGCGAACGAGTCCATCCAGCAGCGTGGAGCCGCCGAGCCTGGTCAGCTTCAAGGACAGCGGGTGCGTTCGTCGCACTTCCGCCGAGAACTGCACCTCCTGAAACGCCGCCGCAAGACCTTTCACGCGCGGTACGGCATAATCTCTAAAGGTAATACGAGCCTCCCCGCCCCGCACAAAAATGGACTCGATTTCGAGCGTACCGCCCAGCACGCGGAGCAGGCTGGTCCGGAAGAAGCCTTCGGCCGCCTCAGGCAGCGGCCCGAACCTGTCCCGCACCTCCTGCCTCACATGTTCGACATCGGCGGGCTCCGTAAGGTTCGTCAGCCTTCGATAAATGTCGAGCTTGGCGTCCTGCGACGGGATGTAGTCGTCCGGGAGAAACGCGGGAAGGTCGAGCGAGACTTCGGCGGGTAGCAGCTTCTGGCCCGTATCGCCCCGCAGCATCCGGCGCACGGTCTCGTCGAGCAGCCGGAGATACATGTCGAAGCCCACCGCCTGGACGAAGCCGGATTGTTCGGGCCCGAGGAGATTGCCCGCCCCCCTCAGCTCCATGTCCTTGAGCGCGATGCGGTAACCAGAGCCGAGCTCCGTGTGGTGCTCGAGGACCTTGAGCCGGCGGTTCGCCTCTTCGTCCACGGTCTCGGGCACGATCAGGTAGCAGTACGCGCGCCGGTGGGAGCGGCCGACGCGGCCGCGGAGCTGGTAGAGCTGGGCCAGGCCGAGCGTGTCGGCGCGGTTCACGAACATCGTGTTCGCGTTGGGCACGTCGAGCCCCGACTCCACGATCATCGTCGAGACGAGAATATCCAGCTCTTCATTGACGAACTTGCGCATCACGGCTTCGAGATCCCGCTCGCGCATCTGGCCGTGCGCAATGCCGATGCGCGCGCGCGGCGCGAGCCGTTGCACATGGTCGGCTATTGCCTGAATCGTCTCGATCCGGTTGTGCACGAAGAAGACCTGGCCGCCGCGATCGAGCTCGCGCGCGACTCCCTCTTCGATAAGTCCCTCGTCCCACGGCTCGACGAAGGTGAGAACCGGCGACCGGTCGCGCGGAGCGGTCTGCATGAGGGTCATGTCGCGCAGTCCGGCCAGCGAGAGGTGCAGAGTCCGCGGAATGGGCGTGGCCGTCAGCGTAAGCGCGTCAGTCTCCAGCCGAAGCTGCTTCAGGCGCTCCTTGTGCTTCACGCCGAAGCGGTGCTCTTCGTCCACCACTATCAGACCGAGATTTCCGAAGCTCACGTCCGAGCTGAGGAGCCGGTGCGTGCCGATGACTATGTCGGCCTTGCCCGCCTTGATCTCGACCAGGACGTCGTCCTGCTCCTTGCTCGTCTGAAAACGGCTGAGAGTGCGCACAGTGACCGGGAAATCAGCGAGCCGGTCGCCGAAGGTGCGCGCGTGCTGGTCGGCAAGAATGGTGGTCGGCACCAGTACCGCCACCTGCCGGCCCGACTGCACGGCCTTGAAGGCGGCACGCACGGCTATCTCGGTCTTGCCGTAGCCCACATCGCCCACGAGCAAACGGTCCATGGGCCGCGGGCCCTCCATGTCGGCTTTCACGTCCTCCGTGGCGCGCCGCTGGTCGGGGGTGTCCTCGAAGAGAAACGAGGACTCGAGCTGCCGCTGCCAGGCAGTATCCGGCACGTGCTGCGGCCTCGTGGCGATTTTTCGCCGCGCGTACAGGTCGAGCAGCTCCGCCGTCATCTCCTGGATGGCCGCGCGCGTCCGGTCACGCTGCTGCTGCCACTTCTTCCCCCCCAGCTTGTGCAGGTGCGGGGGAGCGGAATCTCCGTCGATGTCGTCGGCGGCGCGGAACCGCTCGAGCTGATCGATCTTGTACAACGGGACGTTGAGCCGGTCGCCGCCCGCGTACTCGATCACCGCGACTTCCACGGCGCTCTCGCGCACGAACAGCTTCTCCATTCCGCGGTAGATGCCGACGCCATGCTCGAGGTGCACCACGTAATCGCCCGGCTTGAGAGCGGCGCCCGAATCCCACGCGATCCCGCCGGAATACTTTCGCGCGCGCCTGATCCGGCGCTCGCGGCTGAATATCTCGTGATCGGTCAGGATGCGAAGACCCGCGTCCATTCCGAGCGGGGGAACCACGAACCCGCGGTGCAGCACTCCTATCGCGAGCGCCGCCGGCGACCTGGGCCCCGGTCCGTCGTCCAGCAGCTCCTCGAGCCGCTCCGCCTGCCCCGCGTTGTCGCACAGAATCACGGTCGGAGTTCCGTCGCGCACCGTGCGACGGAGCTGCTTGATGTCGCGCGCGATCGTCTCGGGCGCGCGAATCGGGAACACGATTTCATCGCCGTCCATCGCTGAGCCCGTCAGCGCCACCGACCCGAATGACCCGAGCCGCTGCGTTACGTCCTCAGGCCGGTCATATAGCTCCTCCCGGTCGGGCGCGTCCTCGCCGCGGCGGCGCGCAAGATCGATGTGGTGCTGCGCTTCGTGCCAGGTGCGCGCCAACTCCGCTTCGAGCTTCGCTCCCTCCGGGTACACGACGATCGTGTCGGGCGACCACAGGTCCGCGATGGATATGCGCTCGAATTCCTCCGCGCCGGTGGTAACCTGCCCGTCGACCGGAAGCACGAGAGCGAGCTCGGCTTCCCTGGTGGACCGCTGAGATCCCACGTCGAAGTGACGCAGCTCCACGATCTCGTCGCCGAAGAACTCGACCCTCACGGGCTCGGCCATGCC
>JBKJKB010000227.1:0-2831 GCA_046597675.1 Gemmatimonadaceae bacterium | reverse complement strand
GGAGATGGAGAGTCGGGCCGGCCTGTTGACGGCCGTGACGGGTGCCCTGCTTGCCGTTCGGCGCTCGACGTATCGGCCGGTGCCGCCCACCGCTTCCATGGACCACCTGCTCCCGCTCTACGTCCGCGAGGCCGGCGGCCTGGTCGTCTATGTCCCGAGCGCGGTCGCGACAGATCGGCCCATCAGTGGCCTTCGCGAGCAGTTCCGCAACCGGACGCGGACCGCCACGCGGGGGATCCGTTCCAACCTGTCCATGGCCGGGCGGCTCGCGCCGTGGCGGCGGCCGGGAGCGGCGCTTGCCATCTGGTCACACAAGGTCCTGCGCTGGGCGACGCCCTGGTTCGTCGTCGCCGCCGCGGCCTCTGGCCTCGTGCTTGGTTTCGGCGGATCTCCGGGTTACCTCGTGGCGCCGGCGGCCGCCGCGGCACTCGCGCTCGTCGCGGCCGCGGCGCACCTACTCATCGGGGCAGGCCGGCATCCCCCGCGAGCGGTCGCCTTCGCCCGCTCATTCGCGGTAGTCAACCTCGCCTTCGCCACCGGCTGGATCAACGTCGTCAGCGGTCGAGGTATCGAGGTCTGGCACCGAACGGAGGTCCGGCTCACCCGCTGACGAACTGACAGGAATCTCCGCCGCCGGGCTAGCAGGGACCGACGCCAGATACCCGTCCAGGATCGGACCCCAGCGCCGGACGCGTTCTGGTACCCCCTGTGCCGCCGCCACGTCTCCGACGAGCATCGGGTCGACCCGGCGGAACGGCGGCCATAACGAGGTCGGAAAGCGCCTCCGAAGCTCATACAAGAGACGTGGCGGGATGCCGAAGCGAGCTTCCGGCGTGATGCTCCACCACGGCGGCGGTTCGGGAATCGGGACCGACCGGGCATGAATCCGGGCGAGCTCATCGGCGATCCGCACGATGGGGTCGCCCCTGCTCATAAGCGCAGACCGCGCCCACCGAGCGAGTGGGCTTTCCCCGTCCTCTGGCGGCGTAACAACTGCGGCGATCATTTCCTTTTCAGAACGGAGATGCGGCAGGAGGGCGTGCCACTCGTTGTGCAGGGACTCGGGCCACGGGACCGGCTCGAGGATGAAGGATGGACGCCCCGCGACGGCCGCCTCGATGAGGGACGTGCTGTACGACGAGATCACGACATCGCTCGCGAGGATCCAATCGCGGACCGTATCGCTGACGGTGATGGACATCCGCGGCGGCAGGGTCCCGACGACCTCCTCCACCCGCATCCGGAAATGTTCGGGCGATGTCGATGGGCGCGGGCGAATGATGAGCTCGACGTCCGACCGCCGCGCAAGGGCGGCGCACCACCGCATCGCAGCCTCAAACGATGTCGTCACGACTTCGCGCATTGCAGCCACCTGCGCTGCAGGCTGTCCGGACCGAATCAGCTCCGCGAGCATCGCGTCGTCGTAGAACGCCCAGTTGTAGTTCTCGGGAAGGAACACCCACCGGCGAGCGGGATCCAAGCCGCTCTCTTGCGCGATCTGCGATCGGGGCTTGAAGTACCTTCGATACGGTTCCTGATACAGGGCGTATGCAGGCTGTCCGCTGATGAAGATGTTCGGCTCGGGGACACCGCCGGCCCGCAGGAGGTCCGCATACGCGTCGCTCCACGCGTTGTGGATGACGTGGCGCACGGCGAACTCACCATTCGGCGACTTCGCGGCGGCGACCCCCGGATAGAAGAGCTGCTCCCAGGTCAGGTTGAAGAACGTCGCCGCCCTCCACCGCAGGAGGTAGTGATTGTTGTACCGCTCGTGATACGCGTACGGGAGGACGACGACGTCGGGCTTGATCCGCCCAAATATCGTTGCCCTGGCCTCGTATTGCTGAACGATCTCCGTGGTCAGCCCATGGCGGCGCGAAAGGACGTGCGCAAGGGCCGTCGCCACGTCGAGTTCACGCGCGGCTCGCTCGAAGAGCAGGCAGAAGTCGACGTGTCTCACCTGATCGGGGGTACACGTGGGCGCGCCGTGCCGCGAGCCGCGATCAGGTCCGTCATCTGAGCCGAAGTCTAGCCGTGGGCAACCGTGTCGGCATCGCGGGCAAGCACCGGCGGGTACCATTGCGGCGCACCGGACCCCGATGCCCATTGGACGAACGCCACACCGTCTACTTCCGAGCGCGGCGCTGCCAGGGAGCGCGGCGCTTCAGCGGTGACTGGCCTTAGCGAAGTGAGATGCATGAGCACTCAGATCCAGATCGGAAGGCACACGGTCGGGCGTGACAGCCCCGACTGCTTCATGATCGCCGAGATCGGTCACAACCATGGCGGCGACGTCGAGGTTTGCAAGCAGCTGTTTCAGGCCGCCAAATACGCCGGTGTCAGCGCGGTCAAGCTTCAGAAGCGCGATAACCGGGCGCTCTATACGCGCCAGTTCTATGACTCGACCTACAACTCGGAAAACGCTTACGGACCGACCTATGGAGCGCACCGCGAGGCACTCGAGTTCGGCGAGTCGGAGTACCGCGACCTGAAGCAGTTCGCGGAGAGCCTGGACCTGGTCTTTTTTGCGACCGCGTTTGATTTTCCCAGTGTCGAATTCCTCGAGCGAATCGATGTGCCCTGCTACAAGGTCGCATCGGGCGACTTGACCCACATCCCGCTACTCAAGGCCATCGCCCAGACCGGCAAACCCCTGATTCTCAGCACCGGCGCAAGCACCCTCGACGACGTGAAGCGCGCCTACGATGCGGTCATGCCGCTGAACCAGCAGCTCGCGATCCTGCATTGCACCGCCGAATACCCGTCAGACCACAACGACATGAACCTATCGGTGATCGGTACCTATCGGCAGGAGTTCCCGGGCGCTGTGA